>NZ_KV832038.1:92310-94017 GCF_001837325.1 Streptococcus sp. HMSC065H07 | reverse complement strand
CTAATTCTGGGCTTGAAACTTTAGCTTCTGCCTTGATTGACGCACGACCTGTAAAGGTATAAGTGCCTGATTCTGGGAGACTTGGTTTATCCGCTGGTTTAGCAACTGGTTTAACTTCTGACTTAGCCTCTGCCTTGGCTGCTGCAATATCAACATAGCGACGGGCACCGCTTGCTGTCATGTATGAAAGCCATTGACGACCATCAGCTGTCAAAACTTTATCATAGTTAACGCTCATACCCTTGTCATAATAAGCTAATTCTGGGCTTGAAACTTTAGCTTCTGCCTTAATTGACGCACGACCTGTGAAGGTATAAGTGCCTGTCGCTGGAAGACTTGGTTGGTCCGCTGGTTTAGCAACCGGTTTAACTTCTGGTTTAGTTTCTGTAGCTTTAACTGTTGCAATATCAACGTAACGACGAGCACCACTTGCTGTCATGTATGAAAGCCATTGATGACCATCGGCTGTCAAAACTTTGTCATAGTTAACACTCATGCCCTTATCATAGTAGGCCAACTCTGGGCTTGAAACCTTAGCTTCTGCCTTGATTGACGCACGACCTGTGAAGGTATAAGTGCCTGTCGCTGGAAGGTTGATGGCACCTGTAGTGGCTGGTTTGCTTTCAGCAGGCTTGCTGCTAGTAGCATAATCGCCACCTTCGATACCAAAGTACTCTTCCAAGCTCAATCCTGAATCGTGGATGTCTTTAGCTTCTTTACCCACATAGCGGATGTGCCATGCTTCTGGCATGTAGCCAGTTGAAGCTTCTTTGCCTGCTTGGAAACGCACGATAAAGCCATAGTTATGTGCATTGTCTTTAAGCCATTGACTAGCTCGTGCATCCTCAAGCAAGTTACCAGACTTATCAGTCAAGTCAAAGACCAAACCAGTTTGGTGTTCGCTGAACCCAGGACGAGCTGAGTAACGGTCCGCAGCTGCTTGACCATCACGGCTTACGTAGTTGTCGTAAAGAGTCTTTTGATAATCGTAAGAACGGAAACCACTGTATGAACGTCCAACATTCAACCCTTGATTAATCATATCATCACGAAGTCGAACAAAAGCTGCCTTAGCTGTAGGATTTTCACCTGGATTGTAGTCCTTAGAAAGACCATGCTTCTTATTGACAATGATAATATCATCGTATTTACCACGAACACTGTAGTAAGAACCGTTATTGGTCAATTTCCCTGTCACTTGAGTTTCAGTGATTTGAGGGACTGTAGCTGTAGTTTCGGTAATATAAGTTCGCTTACCATCCAACATATAGTAAAGATGCACAGAATAGTTACCAGCATCGCCCTTATGGCTAGCTGTGTCTACATGAACCTTGTAACTTCCGTCTGACTGTTTATCAGCATGGTACCATGTAAGGTCGTCTTGGCCATTCTTATCTGACCAGATTGGAACACGGACTTCTTTAACTTCTTTGCCGCCACCTGAAACATTGGTAACCACAACATCAAAGCCGTTAGACGTTTGGTTGGTAATCGTCAATTTCCCTGTTACTTGAGATTCAGGGACTGTAGCTGTAGTTTCGGTAATATAAGTTCGCTTACCATCCAACATATAGTAAAGATGCACAGAATAGTTACCAGCATCGCCCTTATGGCTAGCTGTGTCTACATGAACCTTGTAGCTACCGTCTGATTGTTTGTCGGCATGATACCAAGTAAGGTCGTCTTGGCCATTCTTATCTGACCAGA
>NZ_KV832038.1:22365-92210 GCF_001837325.1 Streptococcus sp. HMSC065H07 | reverse complement strand
CTTGGCCATTCTTATCTGACCAGATTGGAACACGAACTTCTTGGACTGCCTTGCCGCCACCTGAAACATTGGTTACGACAACATCAAATCCATTAGAGGTTTGGTTGGTGATCGTCAATTCCCCTGTTACTTGAGATTCAGGGACTGTGGCTGTAGTTTCAGTAATATAAGTTCGCTTACCATCCAACATATAGTAAAGATGCACAGAATAGGTACCAGCATCGCCCTTGTGGCTGGCTTTATCTACATGAACCTTGTAGCTACCATCTGACTGTTTATCAGCATGATACCAAGTGAGGTCATCTTGACCATCTTTATCTGACCAAATTGGAACACGAACTTCTTGGACTGCCTTGCCACCACCTGAAACATTAGTTACGACAACATCAAAGCCATTAGAGGTTTGATTGGTAATCGTCAATTTTCCTGTTACTTGAGATTCAGGGACTGTAGCTGTAGTTTCGGTAATATAAGTTCGCTTACCATCCAACATATAGTAAAGATGCACAGAATAGGTACCAGCATCGCCCTTGTGGCTGGCTTTATCTACATGAACCTTATAGCTACCGTCTGATTGTTTATCGGCATGATACCAAGTAAGGTCGTCTTGACCATCTTTATTTGACCAGATTGGGACACGGACTTCCTGAACTGTCTTGCCACCACCTGAAACATTGGTTACGACAACATCAAATCCATTAGAGGTTTGGTTGTTGATGGTAAGGTTACCAGAAACACGGTTTTCTTGTGGTTTAGACTCAGTAGCTTTCAAGGTCGCAATATCCACATAACGACGTGTACCACTATAGCTAATATAAGAAATCCATTGGTGGTTATCCGCAGTCAAGACCTTGTCATAGTTCACTTTGTAGCCTTTTTCCAAGGTATAAAGTGTTTCTGCAGAAGCCTTAGGTTCATTTTTAACATTCAAGCTACGTGTCACATTATAAGTACCACTTGCTGGAAGCTTTTCAGCACCAGTAGTTTCTGGTTTTGCTTGATTAGTCTCTGTTGGTTTAACAGTTGGTGTTTCAGCTTTGGCAGGTGTCAAAGTCGCAATATCTGCATAATAGCGAACATAGTCATACCCAAGGTAAGAAATCCATTGGTGATTATCCGCAGTCAAAACTTTGTCATAGATAACATGGTCACCCTTACTGAAAACAAAAGTAGGTTTGAGGTCTGCTTTTGGTTCTTTCTTAATATTTGTGTCACGTGTAAAGTAGAAAGTTCCTGTCGCTGGGATGTTCAAAGCACCTGTTGTGGCTTGAGTGCCATTAGAAGGCTTACCATCCCCATTACCACTATTACCGTTACCACTACCAGCTGCCACTGGTTTCACTGGCGCATAACGACGCACGCCAGAGTATGATTTGTAGCTAATCCATTGATAGCCGTCAGCCGTCACGACTTGATCGTAAAGGACGCTGTCTCCTGGATTTACATAAAATTCAGCCTTGGCAGACACCTTGGGTTGATTCTTAATCTCTGTACGTTCCTTGTAGACATAAGTTCCTTGACTTGGAAGGTCGCTGTCTGTAGTTGTAGCTGGTTGGCTCACCAAACTAGTATTGACAGCTGCTCTCGTTAAGGCAGATACATCAAGGTTAGTGGCTGTTTCAGATGAAGCATTTGTGTTCCTTGTCGCTTCTGAGCTAGCAGTTGTTGATTCAGAAATTTTATCTGCTGCTTGTGAGGTACTAGCACTCATTTCACTTCTAGCTTCGCTAGTAGCAACTTCACTGGCTGTTTGACTCGTTGTTGAGGTTTCGCTAGCTTTCTCACTTGATGCCACTCCATTAGTTGCTACGCCACTGAAAATATCAGCCGCTGTTACGGCATCACTATCTGAAGTCGCACGCAAAGTGGCATCTGAGGTCGTTGCAGCTTCATGGTGTTCGTCAGCCAAAGCTTGACCCGCAAAGACCAAACTAGCTCCTAAAAGAACTGACGCAGCCCCAAAAGAATATTTACGAATTGAAAAACGTTGTTGTTCGTGTAAAAATTTTTCTCGTTTCATATTATTATTTCTCTCTATCCAATTGTTGTTACCGATTGATTGTAACACTAGATGACAAATATTACAACTAATTTACAAAAATTACTTAATATTTCTCACTTGCCCACTAGTATACCAAATTTTTTGACTTGTTCCCACTTAAATCATAAACTGTCCGATTTTCGTCATAATCGACAAAAATGACTGATTATACTTATATATTCGTTGTTTTTCCAAAAAAAATGGAAAATAAAGTAAAAACACGACAGCTTTAAATGCCATCATGTTTCATTTTTGAACCTTGTATCAATGTCCTACATCTGAATATGAAATGTAGTATCGTTGACCATCTTTAACAAAACTATACCAGTTTCCATCAGGTAAAATTTCATATTTGTCCCAATCAACATCCCCTGCAGGAAGTTTAGAAACAGCTCCACTGTCTTTATCTGGCGCAGCGTAGACAGGTGTTTCCGCATCAAGTGTCAATGTTCCAGAAGTAGCTGTCCAAGCACCTCGACCACCTTCAACTTGAGAAGCTGGTGTTGTTGCTTCAGCCACTTGTCCACCATCTGTAGCGCCTGCTTGAGCTTGTTCTTGAGAAGAAGCTTTAGGTGCTACTGCTGAGGCCTGATTTCCATTTTCTTCATTTGAAACTGCTGAAGATGATGATTGAGTTGATTTTTTATCCTTCTTCACAGCCTTACTTGAGCTTGAAGATGACTTCTTAACCGTTTTGGCTGGGCTACTACTTGTGCTAACACGTGCCGACTCATGACTATTAAACTTAGTCACTAAGAAGACAGCGAGGATAACTACAATAAGAGCTAATACGATACCAATAAGTTTGCTTGTATTTTTCATGAGTGATGTTCCTTTTCTGATAATTTACTAGGTTATTATAATATAGAGAAAGCTAAATTTTTCATCGAAGTCATAAACGGTCGTTTTTTCGTCATAATCAGAAAATAACATTTAAAATAAAAATACTATATACATCAAACTGCCATGGGTTTTGGAACAAGCATCTTAGCAACAATCTCTTTTTGTTTAGCTTTTGAAACCAAACATGACTCTCCGTTTTCAAAATAAATAATACCTAACTCTTTGTCCAATCTCACAATGTTTTCGGGATTTACAACAAATGATTTATGGCATTTATATAGTCTGCAATCTTGTTTCACAATTTCTGACAATTGACCATAGAACTCTATCTGCTCTTCCGTTGTATGAAGAATCACCTTATGAACTGTTGGAGATGTTTCAAAATAAAGAATCTTATGAAAAGGAACTTGTATAGTTGCATTCTTTGTATCTACCGTAAAAGCACACTCTATTTGGCTAAGACCATTTTTAGAAAGTGCTAATCCAATATCAGAAATAATCCTATCTTCATATTCAATATCAGGTAAATTCTTGTCAATAAAATCAAGTGCAGCTAAGCGATACTGAAAGGTTGAAGGTAGGAGTTCGGGATGTGCTGTGATGAAAACAATACTAGCATAAGGATCTCGCTCACGAATCTGTTGAGCAACCAATATTCCCCCTTCGATATCACTATCAGATTCAATATCTAGAAAAAAGAGTAAATGCGAGCCCCTTTCCGTAATACGCTCTAATAATTGATTGGGTTTATCGTATAAATTGACCTTCCCAATTCTTAAAATATATATTTGTTTAGACTTGTGGATGGCATCCTCAAGACGAGCTTGTTGAAAATAATCTTCTTCTAAAACAAAAATATCTAACATGCTCAATACCTCCGTTTTATAACATTTCCTTTCAATAACTTGATGAATTAGCTACTTATAGAACGAATCCTATACTTTCATCTTGATTCTACAACTTTCGCTAATTTACGACAAATATTTTCAAAACATATTGAACAATATATTTATTCAACTCTTGAAACTAAAAAAACACCACCCTCAAAAGAGAGTGATGTTACGAATCTTAAGAAATATCCACATAGCGTCTTGCACCGCTATAGGTTACATAAGACAACCAGGTGTGGCCATCGGCTGTTATGACCTTGTCATAGCGAACGGACATGCCTTTATCATAGTAGGCTAACTCTGGGCTTGCAACGCTTGGTTGAGCCTTGATAGAGCTAGGTTTAGTAAAGGTATAGGTGCCAGTTGCCGCTAAGCTTGGACTTGCTGGTTGAGTAACTGCTGTTGCCTTAGCATCAATAGCAACGTATCGGCGGTTGCCTCCATGGCTGACATAAGAGAGCCATGTATGACCATCTGCAGTCACCAATCTGTCATAGTTAACGGACATACCAGCATCATAGTAGGCCAACTCTGGACTTGCGACACTTGGTTCTGCTTTAATGCTAGAGCGTTCCTTGAAAGTATAGGTACCAGAAGATGGTGTACTTGGTTGAACTGGTTGTTCTACTGGTTTAGTCACACTTGTTGGTGCGATAGCCACATAGAAACGATGCCCTGAATAGCTGAGATAAGAAAGCCATGTATAGCCATCATTATTGACAACCTTGTCATAGTTGACTGACATGCCAGCATCGTAGTAGCTAACATCTGGGTTGGCTACCAAAGGTTGAGTCTTGATGCCAGTACGAGCGGTAAAGGTATATGAACCTGAAGCTGGAAGATTATGGCGAGTTGCATTTTGAACTGGAACAGTTGTGCTAGTGCCTCCGATACCTACCATCTTACCGTCTTGAACATAGTAGAGATGGACAATGTATTCGCCTGCTTCAGACTTATGGTCGCTAACATTGATACGAACCTTGTAGCTACCATCACTTTGTCTGTCGGCTTGGTGCCATACAAGATCATCTTGGCCGTCCTTAGCTGTCCATACTGGAACACTCATACCTTGGATAGCTTTGTCACCACCAGAAACATTAGTGATATGAACGTCAAAACCGAGGTTAGAGAGGTTTTCAATATTGATAGTACCGCTTGGTTTGCTTTCTTGTTGAGCAAGTTTAGCCACGGCTACATAACGGCGGTTGCCATTGTAGCTGAGGTAAGAAAGCCATTGGTAACCATCACCACTGACAATCTTGTCGTAGTTGACTGACATGCCAGCATCGTAGTAGGCCAACTCTGGACTTGCCACACGAGGTTCTGCCTTAATGCTAGAGCGTTCTTTGAAGGTGTAAGTTCCTGCATCAGGAAGGCTATAGCTAGTAGTTGTATGAGTTTCTTCAACCTTGGCAGGAACTGTATAAGTTGTGCCACCCACACCAACTAATTTACCATTAGTTTCAACATAGTAAAGATGAACATTGTAGAGGCCACGTTCATTCTTGTGGTCAGTTAGACTGACGTTAACCTTGTAGTTACCATTGTTAAGACGAGTCGCATTGTACCAGATAATGTCATCTTGACCATTCTTTTCAGACCAGATTGGAACAGACACTCCGAGGACACCGTTTTGATCTGATACATTACTGATAACCACGCTAAAGTCACCATTGTTATGACTTTCAATAGAAATGTCGCCTCTTGGTTTAGCTACAGCCTCTGCAGCAGCACCTAGGTCGACGTAACGACGGGTGCCATTGTATGACACATAAGAAATCCAACGGTGGTTGTCCGCAAGCAAAGATCTATCGTAGTTGACTGACATACCTGGATCAAAATTGAACTCAGTCTTGGCAGTCAAGCTAGGTTGGTTCTTCACATCTGCAGGTTTAGTAAAATAATAAGTACCACGTTCAGGGATGGTTTCATCTCTAGTCGCTTCAGTGTTGCTACTAGTGTTTTCAGACTTCAAAGCTGCGATATCAGCGTAGTAGCGTTCATAATCGTAACCAATGTAAGAAATCCATTGATGATTGTCTCTCTTCAAAACCTTATCATAGATAACATGGTCACCTGCACTAAAGACAAAGGTAGGTTTGATATCCATGATTGGTGCTGTACGAATTTCAGTGGTGCGACGGAAATAGAAAGTACCGTTTGATGGGATATCAAGAGAACCATCAGCAGTCACAGGACCATCCACACCAGGTTGAGGAGCATCTACAGCTTCACGATCAGTAACTCTAGCTTCTGCTACTTCTGAAGTTGCTGAACGGTTAGTCTCACTTGCTGCTTCAGAGCTAGCTACTGATGACACTTCAGAACGTGGACTAGCCACTTCTGATTTAGATACAGAAGCAACAGCAGATGCAGAATGGACAACCTCTGCCGGTACTTCCAAAGAAGCAGCCTCGCTAGCCACTACACTACTAGCTTCAGAAGAAGCAACTTCACTGCTAGCAAGCTTAGGTCTTGGCGCTTCAGATCTTGAAGCTGGTTGATTGAGGACATCAGTAACAGCTTCTGAAGTTGCCTGGTCAATTTGAAGTGGTTCAGAATTATTTACAAAAACTTCATAATCCTTGCTGGTACTTGTGCTGTTGGCTTGTTCCTGAGCCAAAGCATGTCCACCAAGCATCAAGCTCGCACCAATCAAGACTGATGCAGCTCCAAAAGAATATTTACGAATTGAGTAACGTTGACGTTCCTTAACAACATATGCCTTTCTCATTTTGATCACTCTCACTTTCTAGGCTGTTTGATAAACATTGGAACCGTTTTCACATTTCTATTATACTCCTTTGAAATATTTTTTACAATTATTTCAATATTATTACTAAAGTTTTTAAAGAAAAAAAGATAGGATTTTCATCCTACCTTTTCAAGTTTCTTTTATTGTATCACATCTTAGAGCTGTTCTGCTACCGCTGAAAGAAGATCTTGGATACCATTGGCATCGCTACCACCGGCCATGGCCATATCTGGTTTACCACCACCACGACCTGATACGATTGGTGCGAGAACCTTGATAACATTACCTGCGTGAACGTCTTTAGACTTGCTTGCTACAAGAACATTAACTTTTTCGCCAATGTGAGCTGCAAGGACAAGGACATCAGAGTAGTCTGCTTGTTTCCATTGGTCTGCAAAGGTACGAAGGGCACCTGCATCAGAAACTTCTACTTGGCTAGCAATGTAACGAACACCGTTAGCTTCTTTAACATCTTTGAAGACGTCACCAGCTGCAGCTGCAGCTGCTTTTTCTTTAAGCGCAGCATTTTCTTTTTGAAGAGCATGCAACTGCTCTTGAAGGCTAGCAACTTTGTTAGGTACTTCTTTCAATTGTGGTGCCTTAAGTGTTGCTGCGATTGCTTTAAGGGCATCTTCTTCTTCACGGTAAGCAAGGTAAGCTTCACGTGATGTCACTGCCAAGATACGACGTGTTCCTGAACCGATACCTTCTTCTTTGACAATCTTGAACATACCGATTTCAGCAGTGTTGGCAACGTGCGTACCACCACAAAGCTCAACAGAGTAATCACCGATTGAAACGACACGAACATTCTTACCATATTTTTCACCAAAGAGGGCCATAGCTCCCATTGATTTAGCAGTGTCAATGTCTGTTTCAATAGTTGTTACTGGAGTGGCTTTCCAGATTTCTTCGTTGACTTGTTCTTCGATAGCACGCAATTCTTCTGGAGTTACAGCCTCAAAGTGAGTGAAGTCGAAACGCAAGAATTCTTGTTCATTAAGAGAACCAGCTTGAACAGCATGATCACCAACGATATTATGAAGGGCAGCATGCAAGAGGTGAGTCGCTGTGTGGTTCTTCATAACACGGTGACGACGTGTGTGGTCAATTTCAAGTTTGTAGTTAGCACCTACAACAAGTTCACCTTCAACCTCAACAGTGTGAAGGGCCTGTCCATTTGGCGCACGTTGAACGTCAACAACACGCGCAACGACTGTACCAGCTGCATCTGAGATCGTACCGTGGTCTGCTACTTGTCCACCCATTTCAGCGTAGAATGGTGTTTGTTCAAAGACAAGGAGTGCTTGACCAGAATTTACACTATCATGACGAGCATCGTCAGCAACGATTACGCTCAAACGGCTTTCTGCTGTTTCAGCCTCATACAAGAACTCAGATGGTTCAGTGATGTTGGCGAGTGTTTCATTTTGCATACCCATAGAACCACCTTTAACCACGCTAGCACGCGCACGTTCTTGTTGTTCTTTCATGGCAGCTTTGAAACCTTCATGGTCAATCTTGAAGCCTTCATCCTCAGCCAACTCTTCTGTCAATTCCACTGGGAATCCATAAGTATCGTAAAGTTTAAAGATATCTTTACCTTCAAGCGTATCTTTACCAGATTTCTTAAGGTTAGCAAGAAGCTCGTCAAGCATGCTTGAACCCGCATCGATAGTACGTGCAAAGGTCTCTTCTTCACGTTTAACAATCTTCTCGATAAAGTCTTTCTTCTCAAGAACTTCTGGGTAATAGCTTTCCATGATTTGACCAACAGTTGGAACAAGTTTGTACAAGAAAGCATCAGAAATGCCGAGACGACGGCCGTGCATTACGGCACGACGGAGAAGACGACGAAGGACATAACCACGACCTTCATTACCTGGAAGGGCACCATCACCAATGGCAAATGCCAATGAACGGATGTGGTCAGCGATGACCTTGAAGCTCATTGTGTCACCATCTGGATCATAAGTTTTACCAGACATTTTTTCGATTTCACGAATGATAGGCATGAAGAGGTCTGTTTCAAAATTTGTTTTAGCCCCTTGCATTACGGCTACAAGACGTTCAAGACCTGCGCCCGTATCAATGTTTTTATTAGGAAGTTCCTTGTATTCTGAACGTGGAACAGCTGGATCTGCATTGAATTGTGACAAAACGATGTTCCAAATTTCAATGTAACGGTCGTTTTCAATATCTTCTTCAAGCAAACGGATACCAATATTGTCAGGGTCAAAGTCTTCGCCACGGTCAAAGAAGATTTCAGTATCTGGTCCTGAAGGTCCAGCACCGATTTCCCAGAAGTTATCTTCAATTGGAATCAAATGACTAGGTTCAACACCACAAGCAATCCAGCGGTTGTATGAATCTTTATCATCTGGATAGTAAGTCATGTAAAGTTTGTCTTTTGGAAAATCAAACCACTCTGGGCTTGTCAAAAGCTCATAACCCCATTCGATGGCTTCATCACGGAAGTAGTCACCAACTGAGAAGTTACCAAGCATTTCAAACATTGTGTGGTGACGAGCTGTCTTACCAACGTTTTCGATATCGTTGGTACGGATAGCCTTTTGTGAGTTGGTGATACGTGGATTTTCAGGAATCACAGAGCCATCAAAGTATTTCTTCAAAGTGGCAACCCCTGAGTTAATCCAAAGAAGGGTTGGATCGTTAACTGGAACCAAGTTAGCTGATGGTTCAACAGCGTGACCTTTTGATTTCCAGAAATCAAGCCACATTTGACGAATTTGTGCTGAAGTAAGTTGTTTCATTGTTTCTCCTTAAATAAATGTTTCTTATTTTGAGCTATTCTCGAGCATTTCCACATAGTCAATAGCAACACACAGGGAAATGGCCAAATCGGCGTAAGTATTTTCATAAACAGTAACAGTATAGGTCGATGTCAGATGGAAGAGCTCCTTTTGAATCCTAGCAACTACCTGATTTTGACTATTAAGTAGTTGAAAATCCAAGTCCCAAATATTACCCTCTATTCGCAAGCCAAGATTATCGACATCATACTTATCACGAAGAAGGGTTAATTTTTTTCGAATGTAAAAACTCGAACCATCCTGCAAGTCTACTGTAAACTTAGGCAAGAGACTAAGCGGCTCCTTGGTGATATGACTAATCTCACGACCATCCTCACCAAAAATTGTAAAGGTCTTTGGAATCTTGAAAAAGGATCCTTCAACCTGATAGGCAACTCTACCTTGATCATCCTTGATATCAAAGCGTTCGCCACCCAATCGAAACTTCTGTTTGACAAAATAGGTTTTCATACGCTACCTCCAATATTGTCATACATTTCATTCAGAAAATACCCAAAGAATAAAAGACAAGACCACTAAACGAAGGGCGACGTGAACCGCGGTACCACCTTCATTCAATGAACTTGTCATTCTTATTTGTCTTTAATTGTGAACTTTGAGTAGCAAGTAACCAGATTCGTCCATGGCTCGCAGCGACCGCCATTTTTCTGTATCAGAAGCGATGATTACCAATCTCAAAGGGAAGGCTAAAAATGTCATGATATTAGAACTTTCAGCCACTCTCCATTTTAACGTGTTTTAGGTCTTAGGTCAAGCTGATAATAGCATTATCAACTCTATCTTGTGATTTATTTGCTAGAGCTTGATGATGAACTTGATGAAGCTCCAGAACCAGTCACATACTGGTCAAGAATTGCGCTAAAGGCCTTATCTACAACTTTAACGTTATATTTCTTAAGGACCTTAGCAATCACTGAGTTAGTGAAGTTAGTATCAGATTTCTTACCATTGATGATAACCTTAGTCAAATCATCCTTATAGTTTTTCCAATCTGCATTTTTCTCAGATTTTGAAACAGTTTTGACGATGTAGTAAGTCGCAGCACCAGTTGAGCTGTTTGAAACAGTCACTACGTCAGAAACGGCATTAGCATCTTGTTTGAAGGCTGCTGTCAAAACATCTGCTGGGAAGTCTTGAGAAGCTGAGTTAACTGTCTTAGAAGTCACTTCCAAGCTGTTATCTTTAGCAACTTGTGAGAAATCTGCTCCTTCTGCCTTAGCTTCAGAGTCTACTTTATCTGCAACTGCTTTATCAGTAGTTGAAACCACTTGCACCTCTGTATTTGGTGTGTAGTTATCGTAGGCAGCCTTGTAATTTGCTTCCGTCAAATCTTTTTGTGCGGCTTGGTTAACAGCATACTCAACCAATTTTTGTGTACGGATTTGATTACGGTATGACTCTTCTGTTTGACCATAGGCTGCAAGTACTTGTGAGAATTGATCTCCGTATTGTTCTGAAGCTTGCTTATAAGCTTTGTCAACGTCTTCTTTGCTGACCTTGCTACCATATTCTTTTTCAAGAGCCTTTTGCAAAGTTGCACTCAAAACACTTTGTTGTGTTTGGCTGCTACCTTTAAGTGAATCAAAAACATCACCAACAGTAACAGTATCACCTTTCATAGATACCAAAGTTGTTTCTTCAGTTGTTTTGTTACCTAGAGAAACATACATAGCACCTGCACCAACGAGAGCTGAAACAGCTACAAGGGCAAGACCCCCAAGGAAGCGACCACCTGAGCTTGGTTTACCAGCATCACGTGTCTTTTTAGTTTTAGCACGTTTAGCTTTTTCTTTCGCTTTTTCACTGGCGAGGGCGATGCTTTCCTCTTCTTCTTTTTGGCGATCAAGATGCTCTTGTTCTGCGTCTTTGTCTGCTACAACCTCTTCAACAGTTTCTTCTGTTGACTCAAGGTTTTCATTTTCTTTAGCCATTCTATCTACTCCTTAAATTGTCAATATCTCTGTTATTATACCACACTTACTTAAATAATGCTTAATCTGGCAAGATAATATTTTCAGAATTTTTCCGAAGCATAAGAAGTCCATCACTCATAGGTACCAAACTAGCAGTTAAACCAGGGTTATTTAATGTCGCATCAAAAAGGCGATGTAAACCACGGTAGATAGTACGTTGACCACGGCGAACCTCCATAATGTCTTTAGCAATATCTCCTCCTTGGAAGATATCATCAAAAACAATCACACCGCCAACCTTAAGACGTTTTAGGATTTCAGGCAGAAAGACGATATATTTAGACTTGGCTGAATCCATAAAGACAAAATCATAATCAGTGTCCAAATCTTGCAAGACTTCTGCTGCATCCCCCTCAACCAAGGTAATTTGTTTGCGGCTGTCATACTTGGCTAGATTTTCCTTGGCAAAGCCAATCATTTCTTCATTACGATCAACCGTCGTAATCTGAGCATCAGGTGCATACTCAGCCATAAGAAGGGCTGAAAAACCAATAGCTGTTCCTACCTCAAGGATTTTCTTAGGCTGCAAGGTCTGCAACAAAAATCGGAAATAAGCAACAACTTCGTGCTGGATAATTGGAATATTTTCCTTACGAGCAAAGGCTTCCAGTTCAGCCAAATGCCCTTTATTTTCTTGAAGATGCGTTCGCATGTAGTCCACGATATCCTTGTTGACTACAGGACGTCGCATGTTGTGATTTGCGTTTTTACTATATGATTTAACCATGTGTTTTATTATATAAAAAATCCCTAGCGAGTGCTAGAGATTTTTCTTATCTATAAATCAAATCGTCATCATTAGGCTACTTGACGTAACCCCCTCTTTTTCAAGAGGTAAGCAATGACCAAAGCCACCACGTAAAGAGCGATGAAAACAAGCAAGGTCATCTGGTATGATTTTGTCAATTCGTAGGTTACCGACAAGAGCATTGGCCCCACTAAGGCCGCCATCGCCCAGGCAGTCAAAATATAACCATGAAGGGTAGCCAACTCCTTTGCCCCAAAGATATCGCTAAGGTAGGGAGGAATCAAGGAGAATCCTGCCCCGTAGCAAGTCATCAGAACAGCCATCGCAACCACAAAGACAAGTGGCACTTGTAGAACAATTAGGAGGACGGCCATAACAATATTAACCACAAAGAGGAGAATAAAGGTCTTCGGACGCCCAATATAATCCGACAAGCCTGCCCACAGAAGGCGACCAAAACCATTAAAGATTCCCATAATACCTACAACAACCGCCGCTGATTCCGCTGACATCCCAACCATATCTTGAGCCATTGGAGAAATAGCAGAGACAAGGGCTAAGCCACAAGAAATATTGATAAACAGAATAAGCCATAACCAGTAGAAAGTTGATGATTTCAGAGCCTCATTAGCCGTAACTCCCTTGCTCAAATCAGCAGCCTGACGGTTTGGACTCTTGTCAGCCAACAGTTGTGCTTCCTCTACACTTGGTCGTTTAATGAATTGTGAGACAAAAAGCATAACAACAAAATAAACAACTCCCAAGATATAAAAGGTCTGTTCAACGCCACGTGCCTGAATCAGATATTGAGCAATGGGACTAGTTAGCAGCGAGGCAAAGCCAAAGCCCATAATGGCAAGGCCAGTCGCAAGGCCACGCTTATCAGGAAACCACTTAATAATAGTTGAAACAGGCGTAATATAACCCACACCCAGTCCTAGACCACCAAGAATACCATAACCAAGATAAAGCATCCACAGCTCTCCATGAGCAATGGCAACTCCTGTCAGAATGTTACCCCCAGCATAGAGAACAGCCGACATACTTCCAGTCACTCTAGGACCAAATTTTTCAACCAGACGTCCCATGAAAGCTGCAGAAAGCCCTAGACAAAAGATGGCCAACGAAAAGGCAAAAGAAACTGAAGATTGATCCCAGCCAGTCTGGGCCATAATAGGATTACGATAGATACTCCAAGCATAGGTAGAACCCAACATAAGATGGAGTAAGACACCACACGTTGCTACAAGATAACGATTGGTTGTTTTCACAAAAACCTACTTTCTATTTCTGAACATTGTTCACTTATAAAACATAAAACGTTAGGTTTTTAGTCTATCATGAATATAAACCATGGGCTATAAATATGCTCACCAACGTATTTCCATATTAATTAGAGCTTGTTTTTTAGCAAACGTTCGTTTTTTTAGACATAAAAAGAATCATCCTGATTCAGAATGATTCTCTCATATAGTAACTTCTTTTTAAGAAAGGTGCACACCTTTTTCAACCAAGGCTTCCAATTCAACAAGACGGTCTTCAAAAACTTTGAAGGCAGCATCCAAGTAGTCGGTATTGGTCATATCAACACCAGCTTTCTTGATGACTTCCAAAGGATAGTCTGAGCTTCCCGCCTTAAGGTAAGTAAGGTAAGCTTCCTTATCTTCTTCAGTACCATGAACAATTTTTTCAGCCAAGTAGCTTGCTGCCGCAAACCCTGTAGCGTATTGGTAGACATAGTAATTCATGTAAAAATGCGGAATACGTTCCCACTCAAACTGAATTTCGTAGTTATCTTCAGCTTTGAGATTATAGTATTTCTCATTGAGATCTGCGTAAAGCTTATTCATGAAGTCGGCTGTCAAGATTTGACCAGATGCATCTGCTTCATGGATAGCATGTTCAAACTCTGCAAATTGTGTTTGACGGAAGACAGTTCCCTTGAAACCATCCAAATAGTGGTTAAGAATAGCAAAACGTGTCTTGTCATCTTTGACCTCTTTAAGAAGCGTTTCTGTCAAGATATTTTCATTGGTTGTAGACGCAATTTCCGCCAAGAAGATTGGGTAATCTCCGTAAACATATGGTTGAGTCTGACGTGTGAACGTTGAATGCAAGCTGTGGCCAGTCTCGTGAACCAAGGTAAAGAGATTGTCCAGAGTGTCTTGCCAGTTCAAAAGCATGAAAGCATTGGTATCATAGGCACCGCCTGAGTAGGCACCTGAGCGTTTTCCTTTGTTAGGGTGAACGTCAATCCAACGTTCCGTAAAGGCTGCATGAACCCCTTTACTATACTCTTCACCAAAGATTGCCAAGACTTCTTCTGCTTTCTTGAGGGATTCTTCATAAGTAAGAGCAGTTTCAGTCTCAGAAAGTGGTGTGTAGACGTCATACATCTTAAGCTCGTCAAGCCCCAAGACCTTCTTACGCAAATCAAGGTAACGGTGCAAAAGTGGCAAATGCTTATTCACTGATTCCAAGAGTGAGTCATAAACACTCTCTGGAATAAAATTAGCCGCAAGTGCTGCATGACGTGCCGAATTATAGTGACGAACTTTGGCTTGGTAATTGTGAACCTTAACAACGCCTTGAAGTGTTTGTGCATAGGTATGTTGGAACTGCTCGTAAGTACCGTACATCGCTTCATAAGCACCCTTACGAATGTCACGGTCCTTAGATTCCATGAGGGTGATAAAGTTACCATGTGTCAACTCAACCACATCCCCTTGGCCATCTGATACCCATGGGAAGAGGATATCAGCATTATCCAAGACATTAAAGGTATCCGTTGGACCGTTGAAAATATCACCGGCTGCTGCCAAGAGTTCTTCAGCTTCTTGAGAAAGAACGTGATCCTTGTTGGCCAAAAGACGTTCGAAATAGTGGTCATAAAGTCCAAGACCTGGCTCTTGTTCTTTAAATTCAGCTAATTTCTTATCATCCAAGGCCATAAATTCAGGCTCAAAGTAAGCAAAGGCTTCACTCAACTGTGAATAAAGGTTTGAGGCCTTTGCTTGGTACTCTTGATACAGACCTACTGTTGTGTCTTGGTCATTTTTCATTGACGCATAGACATAGATTTTCTCCAAGCGACGCATAAGGCTCATATAAAGTTCTGTTGCCTCAAGCAAGTTCTTAGCAGAATCTAAGAGATGACCTGCATAAGCACTAGCCTTCTTCAAATCCTGAACAGTGCTTTCATATTCGGTTTCCCAATCTGCATCTGTCGCAAAAATGGTCGTCAAATCCCATGTGTATTTTTCTTCTAAATGAGTACGATTGTCTGACATAATATTCTCCTTAATTGTGTCTATTATTTTCTATTTTAGCATAAAAGGTGGGAGGGTAGAGAGTTTGTCGATAAGAAAAATGCCTTTTTCGATAATATTTCTTAAAAAGCTTTTCAAAACCTTCAAGTGACTGTCTAATTTGTACAAAACCCTGCCTAGATTCAGGAAATCTTACTTGTGGGAAAAAATCCTGATCAGACAGACATAACAAATTCATTCCCCTAAGATAGGCTTCTTCCTGCCTTCTCATCCACCTTGGATTTTTCCCCATTAATTCTCGTTGAATTACATGTGAGACTTTCTTTCGCTGAGTCACTTGATAGGTCTCAACCCTCTCTGCTTGATAGGGAAAACGTAAAACCGTCATGAGATTCTCTGTTAAAGACCAGGCCTTAGTTAAGTAATAGACTTTCCCAAAAATATCCTCATAGATGAGATACTTAAGTCTAATTTCCTCTTTCTGCCAATCAAGCTCCCATAGATGAAATCCTATCTTAGCTGTAAAATAGAGAAAGTCCCGCTGTAAGTTTGTTAAACGTCCATTCAACCAGAGTTCCTCACCTAAAAGCCAACGCACCTCATAACCTGCTTGCTGATAGGCACGTGTCCTCTCTCTCAAACGTTGCTGAGATAAACGAGAACACTGGACTTCTAGGGCTAAGGAATCGCCAACAAATAAATCTGCAATCTGGCCTAACTCAGGCAGAACCTTTTCAATACAAACTTTTTCACCATGATTAACCAAGGACTTATATAATACCGCCTTAAGGGATAGATGCTGGGCTGATTCATTTTCCGAGAAGAACTGACAATCTTGTAAAGACTTATGAGCAAAATGCGGACACATTACCTGCCCCTGCCTCAATAGGACTCTACCTTGACAGCCTGGACAACGATAAGTTTCCTCGCGATTTAACTCAGTTTCAAGTGCTGAAACCAATTTCCCTTCCGGATTTTTTGCAATTAACACGACACCCTCCTTCATGCACTCTCTTACTTATTCGCAAAAGAATTCACAAAATAAAAAAACATCTAGATGACTCTAGATGCGTCCCCCATTCAAACTGAAACTTGCTCCCTGCTGTATGGAAACATAGGTTTATAGGTGTATTGCTTACCTTGGGATACAAGTGCCGCTCAGTCCATTTGATCTCTTTTCAACAATCCCAATACCTAAAGGAAAATCCCCCAACTTTCCTTGGTACCAGGACCTTGAAAACAGTTCCTATCCTACATAACCATTAAAAATAGCTATTGTAGCATAGACAGATGCTCTCACAAACATCTGGTCAAATTCCGTCACTGAAGCATCATCCCAATATGCTTATCACCCTTTTGTTCCGCAATCCCACTAAAAACTTAATCCTTGAGTTGATAATGAGATAAAACAATTTTTAGACTTTTACAAGTTAAAGTCTTTATTTACTAACATTGAACCACCATTTCCCTAGGTGCAGTTCAATACCAACAAACGCAAAACCGTGTTGGTCCAAAATGGTTTCTAGTTAAGAGTATCTTGTGATTGATAGTCAGTCAATCTGAAGAACTTTCCCTCTAGCTTCTTTACGCAGAACGTCATACTGCTTACAAGATACTATTTCCTAGAAGAGTATTGGCTAAAAAAGCCACTCTCAAAACATACCACCTATCAGTCATTAGGTTTAGTCCACCTTCTGATAGGTATATTAGCAGTTACTGCTTTATTTTCTTTCCCTCTTCGCTTTTGACGATTAGTCTCTACCGATTCTGCTGTTTTTGAATCTGTCGTTTGCTCTACACGGATTAAAAATACCGCTAGCTCCCACTACGATGATGCTGATGTTTTAAATCGATTAATCTAATTTTTTGCTGTTTAAATCTTCTCTTTTTTAAATCATCACAATGAAACATTGGAATTTGATAACTTAGAATTCCAGATTCTAAGCTAGTCTTTTTTGACCAGGGAGTCACCCTGCCAAAAAACAAACTCTTCCTAACACAATCTATTATACTGTATTATAATTTTTTGTCAATTAATTTATTTCATATTTTTTGAAAATAATATTTAGACCCTTGTTTTTTACATGGTTAGCTATAGAGAAAAGCCTATAATATAGGCCTTGTTTGCAGTTTTGAAAAAATTAGAAAATGTATATCATTTTTTCTTTTTTGAGTCTAAATCAAGTAGTTTTACTAAATGTCAGAAAATTTCATCTTTCTTATTTCTAGCTATCTTGATTCTTCCAAACTAAAAAAGCTAGGAAAATTTCCTAGCTTTTTTTGTATTATCTTAGTGTTTACGTTTGTAAGTTGAGATACCGAACAAGGCCAAAGCTGATGTCACCATAGCTGCACCTGCTGCTGCAGAAGCTGCTGTTGATTTTTCACCAGTAACTGGAAGAGCTGGAGCTTCTTCTTTTACAGGTACTGATGTTGGTGTTACAGGTTTACCTGGTGTAGGTTCTGTTGGAGTTGTTGGTACTTGAGGTTTTGGTTTCTCAGTTGTTTCTTCAACAGACACAAAGTTTTTGTGGTAAGTAACTGATGCTGAAACAGTATTTGGAAGAACTGGTTTATTTGGTTCTTCTGGCAATTCAGGAACAACTACTGTTGAGTTAGTTGCGAACCAGTAAGCAGTTGGAACGTTAAGGTTATTTCCGCTTACGATGAAGTCCATTGGTTCACCCTTGAAGATTGTTGCAGCTGCACCGTAGTAGGCATTCTTCGTACGAGGTGTTCCATCTGGGTTAATCGCATCCCAACCTTCATCTGTGACTTCACCAGTTGTTGGGTCTACTGTTGGGTCACTGTTAAAGCGTGAACCGTTAGCCACGAATTCGTTATCGTTTGTTGCATAAGCATAACCATCCTCATGCAAAGTGATAGATGAACCAGGAATTTGAACGTACTCATTACCATTCAAACCAACTTTTTCAATGTGGTTTCCAAGCTCAGTGTTCCAGTGGTTAAGTGATGAGATACTCAAAACTGAACCATTTTTAGACAAATCAAGTGGTGTCACTGATGACTCAGAATCAAAGAAGTTCAAGTTCATCTTAACATGAAGTTTTTTGTTAGTGTCGTCAGTTTGTGAACCAATGAAAAGTGTCTTCGTGGGATCGTGGTACAACTTAACAATGGCTGAACCATCTGTACTTGGTGTTTCTACCAAAGTGTAAGTTGCAACGATTTTCTTAACTGGAGTACCATTGAATGATGTTCCGTTTAGATTGTTGTATGTTACAGTCAACGTTTGACCTGTAGCCATTTTCAACCATACATCTTCAGTATATTCACCATCAGCATTGATAGTGTACTGTGTACCGTTAGCTGCACTGAAGTCACTTGGAATGTAACGAGATGTGTTGAACTGTTCAAGGATTTCATCTACTGAGTGACCTGATTGGATTGTTTTATCCAAGTAGTCAACTGAACCTGCTGAGTTTTCAACAGTCATAGTAGAATTAGATTCTGTTTTATAAATCAAGCCAGTGGCATTTTCAGCCAAGCCCTTTGTCAAAAGACGAGCTGTTGTTCCACCAGTATATTCCTTGTATGATTTTTCCCAAGCAGCATAAGCAAGAACGTCTTGGTAGTATTTGTCCAATTGTGTTTTGTAATCTGCAAGTTTTTGATTATATTCTGAAACCGCAGTTGTCAAAGCTGTTGTTTGAACTTTGTTGTCATTGTTAGCAGCTTCGACGCTAGTGTGTTTCACACCTGCTTCTTCTGTAGCTGTGAATCCTCCTGTTGCAACAACATTTGCTTTAGCAGATGTAAGAGCTGCATCAGCTTCTTCACGAGTCAATTTATTTTCAGAAACAATTGTATTTGAAGCTTCTTGAGCATCTTTAGCTGCTTGATCTTGAACAGCTTTAACATCAGCAGAATCTTTTGATGCTGCTGCAGTCGTTGTTGCAGCTTCAACAGCGTTATTGAAGTCAGGATTTGAAACTTCAGCAATAGCTTTAGTTGTTGTTTTTACAGTAGTATCTGTTTCAGTAGTAGTTTTTTCTTCTGTTCCAGGTACTGTAGTGACAACTGCTGCATCACCTGTTGTTTTAACAAGATTAGCACTTGATTCTGCAGTCGTATTTGATACGGTTGCATCAGTATCAGTAGTTGCTGTTACATCTTTAGCTTCATCCGCAGCTGCTACGCTTGTAGCCGCGAGTCCTGCAAGCAATACGCTTGAATACAATGTTGTTTTAAATGGATTGACTTTCATTTACACTTTCTCCTTCTTGGTTAACATTTTATTAACCTATTTTCTTCACCGTTTAATATACTACCGTGATTTTCAAAATTTGGCAATAGTTTTCTGAAAAAAATATTATATATTTGCTACATGTTTTTAAAGTTTGACACACTTTTGTTATAATTTAACCATTTCTTTACAATTAATTGTAATTCGTAAGGGGTTCATAGAGTTTTCACTTATTACTTTCTTACAGCCGTTCATTTTTTTCTCATAAAGGACTGTTTCTAAGATAGCATATGTTTTCTACTATATTCGGGTTATCATGAAGTGACCTCTTCATTACTAAAAACACATAAAAAACACCTTCAAGACCTTGACTTTAAGCGTTTTTCGTAGTACGCTTGAAAAAAATGTTAAGAAAGTTGGGGGACTTTTCAATGACAAAAAAAGAAATGAGATTGCTGATTCTTCTTGGGGTTAGTTTTATATTAGCAAACCTTGTACTTCGTTTGCTTCTTAGGCCTTTGCCTGAGAATATAGGTTATCTCATTAAAACGCTTGGCCTTATGTGTCTATACTATTTCCTCGTACAGAGACGCCTTGGATTAGAGATCAAATCGACTAAAAAGATAAGTTGGTCTGAAACCTTAGGGGTTTGTTGGTTTCTTCTTTTGGCAGATTTCTTCTATGTTTCTGCGGTTGCTTTTGGGATCAGTAAAGCACCTCACATGATAGGAACTGCCTTGGTTATTGCCTTAGGAGCCGGGTTTTTTGAGGAATATTTTTTTCGTGGACTTTTCCTTAAACTCGCCTTCCAAGATGGTATTAGATCTTCAAAACAGGTTTTAGGAGTCGTTTTCTTATCTGCCATAATTTTTGGACTAGCCCATCTTGGAAACCTCACTCACCAGCCCTTGAACGCTACCTTGTTCCAGGTTTATTATGCGACAGCTATAGGCATATTCTTTGCTGCTATTTACCTACGTACTGGTAGCCTCTGGTGGACTATTATTCTGCACTGTTTGGTTGATTTTGCCAGTGTCCTTCTCTCGCAATCAACACAGGCTGCACCAGCTACAAGTATCTGGCATTTCATTTTCTGGCTACCTTTAATTGCCCTAGGACTCTTCCTTATTCGTCCTAAAAAATTGAAAGCCATTAGATATCTTAATGACTAGTATTTCAAACTGCATCCCACAAGTTAGATTTTTGGTGTCTAACCTGGGGATGCAGTTTTTCATTTATCAGCACCACATTCTTACAACTTATCTCAATTTCCATTATTACTCCAAAAACGATTTAATCATAGAAATTTCATATCAGGTCTTCATCTATTCCTATCAGAATTTTGCTGATTTTAGACTTCTCATTTTGTTATAATATGACCTACAATCATATTTTTTTAAAGGGGATGCTTATGAATTTTCAACAATGTCGCTATGTTCAGACTATCGCTGAAACAGGGTCTTTTAGTAAGGCTGCTAAAAAACTCTTTTTGACTCAACCTAATCTCTCAGCATCCATCCGTGATTTAGAGGAAGAACTTGGAGTCCAACTCTTTGAACGTTCCAATACAGGAGCTAAACTAACTGATGACGGTCATGATTTTCTCAAATACGCCAAACGTATTCTTGGAGAGCTAGATCTACTAGAAGGACGCTATCGAAAATCCTTTAAGAAATCATTCACTGTTGCCAGTCACCACTACGATTTCTTGTCACTTCCCATGGCTCACATTGCCCAACGTTTTCGTAGTGATTATCAAGAATTTCAACTGATTGAAACAACAACTAGGAAGATTCTCAAAAGCGTTGAAAGCTTCGAAAGTGATCTGGGGATTATTTATCTAGATGAAGATAACGACCATATCCTAGAACGCAGTTTCCAACACATGGATCTGACTTTCACCCCACTTGGAGAGTTTGAAACCAAGATTTTCTTAGGTCGCCAACATCCCCTAGCTCACAAAAAATCCCTCAATCTCAAAGATTTAGAGGGATACTCACAGGTCCGCTTTCGTCAAGAAAGCTCTGGAATTCATTTTGACGAAGATCCTCTCGAGGTTCTGCCTGACCAACAAGTGATCTACAGTAATGACCGAGGCAGTGTCATGAATTTGCTCTGTGCCTCAGATAGTTACGCTTCTGGCCTCGGTATTGTTAATAGTTTCATTAAGGACCAAATTGTTTTACTTCCACTGAAGAACAGTCCAAAGCACACCTTGGGGTTTGTGACAAATAATAAACAGAAACAATCCGCAATTATTCAAGCATTTATCGAGGAAATTCAGGATAGCTTACTACCCCACCACTAAGGAGAAGAAAATGGAATTTCAAACACTTAACAATGGCATCAAAATACCCGTACTCGGTTTTGGCGTCTGGCAAATTTTCGACCAAAAGGAATGTCAAAAAGCCGTTGAAGACGCTCTTTCTGTAGGCTATCGATTAATTGATACTGCTAGTCTATATCGAAATGAGGAAGCCGTGGGACGTGCTATTAAGGCATCTGGTATCCCTCGAGAGGATATTTTCTTGACTAGTAAAGCCTGGATTAGCCAGCTCGGCTACGAAGATACCAAATTAGCCCTAAAAGAAACACTTCGCAAACTAGATACTGACTATCTTGATTTATATTTGATTCATCAACCTTTTGGCGACTTACATGGTGCCTGGCGTGCTATGATTGAGCTTCAGCATGAAGGACTTATTAGAGCCATTGGGGTTTCTAACTTCTCAACAGGACGTTTGGCGGATTTTGCCTTGCAGACACCTGTCATTCCAGCGGTCAATCAAATCGAGTTGCATCCCTATAAACAACACAAACTTATCCAGAAAGCTGATAAGGAATTTGGTACCCTAACACAAGCCTGGGCTCCTTTTCACAGAGGAGAGGATGGTATTTTTCAGGACTCAACTCTGACTGCTATCGCTGAAAAACATGGCAAGACAGTCGCTCAGGTCATCCTCAGATGGCAAACCCAACAAGGCATTCTGACCATTCCTAAAAGTACCCATATCGAACGAATGAAGGAAAACTTTGATAGCTTTGACTTCCACCTAGACCAAGCAGACCTTGATGCTATTAGTAAACTAGACCGATACCCAAATGCTTATGGTCCTGATGAAAGTGTAGAACGCATTAAACATTTATTGAAATATAGTGTATAAAAAAACGAGTTCAACTGAACTCGTTTTCTTATACACTAGCTCCTCTTGGGACTTTCTTTAAGTAGTTACAGACCTTAGGGGACATTCTTCAATAGATAATTTTCAGTTTTAAGGAATCAGAACTCCTAAGTGTTAGACTTAGAAGTGTTTCAAGCGCTTTACTCACAACCGAAGATTAGTAAAAAAACAGTTTAGCAATTCTACGAATTGGAAAACTGTTTTTATA
Source organism: Streptococcus sp. HMSC065H07 (assembly GCF_001837325.1). NCBI lineage: Bacteria > Bacillati > Bacillota > Bacilli > Lactobacillales > Streptococcaceae > Streptococcus > Streptococcus sp. HMSC065H07. Next base: position 69,260 of record NZ_KV832038.1, on the reverse strand, counting down.
TGATATTTTACCCAATCACACTTCCATTTGGAACAGATGGATCCACTGTCAAGACAGTGAGTTTGCCGTTATGTTCAGCAGAAAGAATCATACCTTGGCTGACATATTTCTTCATCATCTTACGTGGTTTAAGGTTAGCCACGACTTGAAGTTTTTTGCCGACCAATTCTTGTTCGTTTGGATAGAATTTAGCGATACCTGAGAGGATTTGACGGTCTTCTCCGTCGCCAGCGTCAAGACGGAAGCGAAGCAATTTGTCTGAACCTTCGACTTTTTCCACTTCTTTAACTTCAGCGACACGGATTTCAACCTTGTCAAAGTCGTCAAATTTGATTTGGTCTTTTTCAGACTTAAGTTCGACCTCTTCTGGGTTCCATTCTTTCTCTTGAGGTTTGCCTGCATTCATTTGAGATTGGATGTAGGTAATTTCTTCGTCCATGTCAAGACGTGGGAAGATTGGAGTTCCTTTTGAAACGACTGTCACATTTTCTGGGAAGCCTGAAAGTTCAAGATTTTCAAGGTCAAATGCTACTGGCAATCCAAGTTGTTCCATAATGGCATTTGAAGTTGTCATCATGAATGGTTGGATGAGGTGGGCTACCACACGAAGGCTAGCCGCCAAGTGAGCCATAACCGCTGCCAATTGTTCCTTGTCACCATCCTCTTTGGCAAGTACCCAAGGAGCTGTTTCATCAATATACTTATTGGTACGTGAAATGATGTTCCAAACGGCGTCCAAGGCACGTGGGAAATCTACAGCATTCATTTGTTTATGGAATTCTTCAATATTTTCAGCCACAACCTTAGCCAAATCAGCATCAAAGTCTGTAACGTTCTCAACATAGGCAGGCACTTGACCACCGAAATACTTGTTAATCATGGCAACTGTACGGTTGAGGAGGTTCCCAAGGTCATTAGCCAACTCGTAGTTGATACGAGCCACATAGTCTTCTGGTGTGAAGGTCCCATCTGAACCGACTGGCAAACTACGCATGAGGTAGTAACGGAGTGGATCAAGACCAAAACGCTCTACCAACATTTCTGGATAAATCACGTTTCCTTTAGACTTAGACATCTTACCGTCTTTCATGACGAACCAACCGTGGGCAACAAGACGTGTAGGCAATGGCAAATCAAGAGCCATAAGGATGATTGGCCAGTAAATTGAGTGGAAACGAAGAATATCCTTACCAATCATGTGGATAATTTCGTGGTTTTCATCATTTTGCCAGAACAAATCAAAGTTACCATGCTCATCCTGACCATAACCAAGGGCAGTAATATAGTTGATAAGGGCATCAATCCACACATAAACCACGTGTTTTGGATCTGACGGTACTTTTACTCCCCAAGTAAAGGTTGTACGTGACACAGCCAAATCTTCCAAGCCTGGCTCGATGAAGTTTTTAAGCATTTCATTCATACGACCATCAGGTTGGATAAATTCTGGGTGTTCTTTAAAGAAGGCAGTCAAACGGTCTGCGTAGTTGCTGAGTTTAAAGAAATATGATTCTTCAGAAACCAACTCTACTTCATGCCCTGATGGAGCTACCCCACCAATGACATTACCTTGCTCATCACGGTAAACTTCTTCCAACTGACTTTCAGTGAAGAATTCTTCGTCTGAAACTGAGTACCAACCTGAGTATTCACCAAGATAGATATCTCCTTGTTCCAAGAGACGCTCGAAAACTTGAGCAACAACTTTTTCATGGTAATCATCAGTCGTACGGATGAATTTATCGTATGAGATATCCAAAAGTTGCCAGAGGTCCTTAACACCAACAGCCATACCATCCACATACTCTTGTGGTGTGATTCCTGCTTCTTCAGCTTTTTGTTGAATCTTTTGGCCGTGTTCATCAAGCCCAGTAAGATAGAAGACATCGTAGTTCATCATACGTTTGTAACGTGCCAAAACGTCACAAGCAATGGTTGTATAGGCAGAACCAATATGTAATTTACCAGATGGGTAGTAGATAGGTGTTGTGATGTAGAATGTTTTTGTCATTTTAATTTCCTTTCATGTGTTAACAAATGGGCTAACACTGATGATATAACATCTTATTATAGCACGTTTTGGACACTAAAAAAACCAGACTAGCTGGTTTTAAATAATATTAATTTGCGAGGAACATAAGATTCACTTTGAATGACATTCGCAACTTAAAAGCTTAATATTAACCTTTTCAACTCCCTATCCTTCTTAGAGAATTTATCATAGTCAGATTGTAATTTTTCCTCTTTTGCTTTGGACAAGCGTTTGAAGGTCCGCACAGAATGAATTTCCCCATCTCCATCATAGCTAATAATTGTTAGTCTGTCTCCTATTAACTTATAACGATAAGTCCTTTTCAACTCTGATTTATACCTTTTTCTATATTCTTTTATGTCTCTCTCAATTCCCGACTCAGTTTTAAGAGGAGCACCCTTATAGTATTTTCTTAGAAGCTTACCAACCATATCTTCATATTCTGAAAGTGTCCAAGTATGCTTAAGACTCCTTGACCAAGCGTCACAGTCGAAATTATAACCAGTCATATAATCTATCTTATAAACATAGCCTTCGCCATTACTTAAAAAATAATCACATGTTTTTAAATGATTGCCTCTTACTTTAACAAAGTCTCGAACATATATATCGATGGATTCATTATACTCTAAAACATCAACCATCTCTTTCTCATCTTTGTCATAATAATAGTGAGATTCAATTAGATAGGTTCCCTCAGGAATTTTACCTCTTTGCAGGTGTATAAAGGCGTAAGAACCTAAGGAAAGTGCCAATAGAAGTATTGTCCCAACTAGAGAAACTATTATGATTTTTGCCTTCTTAGACAATCCTGTTTTAGGAGTCCTAACTTGTGAAACTGGTTGTGTCACCTGTTCTCTGAGTTGAACTTGTGGCTTGACTTTCTCTACCTTAGGCCCTTGAGAAATAAAATCGCCACTAGCTTTAGCCTGTTGGATTTCTTCCGCTGTCGGTTGTCGATTATTGATTATTTCGAAATAGTCTAACCACTCTTTTTCATTCATGATAGTACCCCCTTCCCATTTCTACTTTCATTTTACCAGAAAAATACCTTCTTAAACGCTTTTCATAAAAGAAAAAACCAGCTAGGCTGGTTAGTATTACAATCAATGTTTCTTGTTACCTGGTTTGGTATCATGAAAATAGCTAGTATCTAGTTTCTCTGCGTCCTTATATAGTACAGGTGAATAAATACGTTCCTCCATCAGATTACCCAGTTGATCGTATTTATAAATTGTCAATTTTTTATAGTGTTTAGGACCAAATTGCTGATAGTTTACTCTTCCTTGGAGAGACTCACTGTACTCATCAACGATTTTATTTTTTAGAGTCGCAGAATCAGACGCTGACATTTGCCTACCAGCTGCAAATCTGCTGTCAACATAAGATTCTACTTCTTTACGATACTCTGCAAGAGTTTTTGTCGGTTTAAGCGTTTGGTGAAAAGCTTCAACATGGAATTCGGTTCCTATCTGATAACCAGCTAGAGAGTCACTACTTAACGCTCCTTCTTTAGGATAACTATAAAACTTCAAAGTTCTCCCCTTAACCTTAACAAAGTCTGCAATCCCATCTCCGTAAGTATCATGTTCCCTATTAAATGCTTCCTCATCGTATCTAGAAGAACTATAAATATGAATAGATTCAAGTTGATAGGTTCCATCAGAAATTTGATTAGAACCATATACACCCAACAATACAAAACCAGTTATAAGGGCCATAGTCCCCCAAATAATTGAGATGGTAATCAAAGTACCTTTCACACCCTGAAGCCCATCCTGATTGTCAAGCTGTAAATCTTGTTGAGTCATAATTTCCTCTTTTCCACTTAAATTTATTTTATCTGGTATCAAAGAAAAAACCAGCTAGGCTGGTTTTAAACATTACTAGTTTTGAAAGAGCTTTTTATCAGCTCTAACATCACGTTCATAGTCATAATCTAATTTCTTCACGTCATCCTCTGATAGGCGTTTGAAGCTTCTTTCTTCTGTAAGTTTACCTTTCTTATTATAAGTTGTGACGATTAATTTATCACCCTTAACCTTGTATCGAACGGTCTCTTCGAGAGATTCTTTGTAGGATTTAACGTAAATCTTTTTACTTTCATCGTTATCAGCCTTAGTTCGATATTCACTTATTTTGTATTGATTATCTACTGCCTGGTCAATGACTTTCGTATATTCAGATAGTGACATGTTTGGTTTAAGCGTTCTAGACCAAGCATCTGGACGGTATGCTTCGTCAGTATCATAGTCTGTAAAGTCAACCAGATTGTTCCCGCCAGCTAAGGTATAAAAATAAAATTTAACATTGTTCCCTTTGACTTTAACAAAATCATGAGCCTCTAGGCCACTTTCCTTGAAAGATTCCATACCATCAACCATTTTCTTCTTATCTTTATGGTAAAAGCGATAAGTTTCAAGTAGATAGGTTCCTTCAGGTATTTTACCACCTTGCAGGTGCATAAACGCATAGCTACCAAATGAAAGTGCCACTAGGACAATCGCTCCCACCACAGAAGCAATAATAATTTTAGCTTTCTTAGACAAGCCTGTCTTAGCAGGAGCAACTTGTGAAACGGCTTGTGTCACTTGATCACTCAACTGAGATTGTTGAGGATTAACACCCTCGTCCTTAGACTCTTGAGAAATAAATTCCCCATTAGCTTTTGCTTGTTGGATTTCTTCCTCTGTCGGCTTACGATTATTGATTGTTTCGAAATAATCTAACCACTCTTTTTCGTTCATAAAAGTCCCCTTTTTCATTGATATTTCCATTCTACCAGAAAAAAGACTCCAAAGCTATTTGACTATTTTCATAAAAAGAAAAGCGGTACCAAGATGGAGTTTTAGCTCTCCTTCTTGTACCACTTTGCTCATTTACATCATTGGCTGATTAAATTTTATCAATGCCTTTTTTGCTGCTTTTACTATCGTCAGAGCCTGATTTAGAACCACTACCATAGTCATCGCTGTAACCATAACCGTAGTCACCTCCATAACCATAATTAAAGTAATCCTTATACTCGTCGTACTGATCACTATAAGTCTTCAATTCTTTCTTATAATCTTTAATTGCATCCTTATAATCATCCCAACGCTCTTCAGCATCCCCCTTACTCATACGCTTAAAAGTAACACGGGATTGAAGCTCTCCATCCTTGTCATAAGTAGATAGCGTATACTCGTTACCTTTTTTGACGTAAGTTCGTTTTTCTTTGAGAGATTTCTTGTAAGATTTTACAGATTCTTTAACGGCTTCTTTTGTAGCGTCTTTAGTGTAAAAAGAATAATCCTTAGACATATCTTTCATGAAGTCTTTGACTGTAGATTCAAGCTCTTCAACTGTTAAAACTTCTGTCTGAGTTTTATTCCATGGATCGAACTGCTGAGGGATTTCATGTTCATACTCTAACAAGCTAACATAAGGTGATTTATTGTCCTCGAGATAAGAATAGTATCTAGATCTATTATTTTTTACTTCTACAAAGGAGTAGACATCATCAAATTCATCGAAAGCATTTACCATCTTATCTTTATCTTCATCACGATAAGAATAGGCCACTACCTCATATGTTCCATCCGCAATCTTACCTGACTGATAACGCCATAATGAATAGCCACCAACAGAAAGTAAAATCACTGCCACAGCACCCAAGACTGATGCTAGAATAATCTTGGCTTTTTTTGACATTCCTTTTTTAGCAGGTACGACTTGTTGGAAGGTTGCTGTTGTTTGGGCAAACTGAGGCTGTTGCGTCATAGAAATAACAGGTTCAGCTGGTTTAATATTTCTTGGCTCATTAGCCTGTCCAGTTGCTCCAAAGACATTAGGTCGTTCAAGGATAAACTCGCCTGCTGCTTGAGCTTGAGATAACTCTGCGGGAGTTGGTTTACGACCGTTGACTAATTCAAAGTACTCAATCCACTCTTGCTGGTTCATAATAATCTCCTTTTTTATTGGTCTACTGTTCTATTGTACCAAAATAAATGGTGAAATAGTATTTGACAATTATCATAAAGACTGTAAGGTTTTTTAATAAAACATTTGGCTATGATTCTCGATAGTAAAGAGGTGCTTGGTCGGTAAGTAGTTCAACGCCAGATGAGAAAATCACTTTCCGTTTGCCAATCAAATCTACTCTCTTTTACAAATTTATATGCACCTTCGTAATCTAAATGAAGGTCCTCTGCCTCACTCGAACTCAAACGCTCAAAAACTCTTCGAGAAGAAATATTTCCGTTCGTATCATAAACATTTATTGCGAAGCCTTTAGGTCTTTTCTCGTAAGTACGTTTTCGTTTCAACATTCTTTTATAATCTTCAACACACTCACTAGTAGAAATCTCTCGCCATTTTCTAAATTGACCACCGTCTTTATTGAACTTTTGAAGATTAGAATGAACCTTATTCCCATATTCTGAGGGTGTTAAATCCTGTTTCAAAGTCCCAGTATGTGGGTCAAAAGTCTGTGGAAGCTTTTCATCGTGCTCAAATGGTGAGACAAAAGGTTCCCCATCCCCCACAAAAACATAATAAAATTGAGATTTCATATTCTCAACAACTATAAAATCCTCATATAAGCTATCATTATTCTCTCCTCGCTCAGTCCAATTTATCAATTCATTGGAATATGCCGATTTAGCCTCATATTTTACCATCTGATAGGTACCATCTGGAATATAGTTCTGTTGATACTTCCAAAATCTTCCCTCTCCTATAGCAATAAAAACTGTCGCAACAAGTCCTAGAAAAACAATAATCCCAATCTTCCATTTTTTTGCCTTAGTCATACCTCTCCCCTTCATATTAGCCTACTCTTTAATACTATTTTACCAAAAATAGAGAGGAAATCTGTGACTTGACTACCAAAGAAAAAGAGGTTGAGAACACATACTCTCAAACCTCTTTTCATCTATTTACTTTTTAAGATCCTCAGCACCTATAACTGGGTATTCGGTCAATCCTGACGCTGTTTCTTCTTCAACCTTGTTTGTTTCCTCTGATTTTTCCTCAAAGTCAACTTTAAGTGCATCTTTTTCATAAGCATTAATGATATCAGCTACAACTGGGTGACGTACGACATCGCTAGCAGAAAAGTGAACAAAATCAATAGCCTTGATTCCCTTCAATTTCTCCATGGCATCGACAAGACCAGATTTAACACGACGTGGAAGGTCAATCTGGCTCATATCTCCATTGACAATCATCTTAGAATTAAACCCAAGACGAGTCAAGAACATCTTCATCTGCATGATGGTTGTATTTTGCGCTTCATCAAGGATAACAAAGGCATCTTCGAGGGTACGACCACGCATATAAGCAAGAGGGGCAATCTCAATAATTTCACGTTCCATTAGGCGAGTCGTTTGCTCTTTGCCAAGAATTTGATAGAGGGCATCATAAACTGGACGAAGGTAAGGATCTACCTTTTCCTTGAGATCGCCAGGCAAAAAGCCAAGACTTTCACCTGCCTCAACCGCCGGACGCGTTAGAACAATACGTTTAACTTGGCCACGTTTAAGAGCTGTAACTGCAAGGGTAACCGCTAGAAAGGTCTTCCCTGTACCGGCTGGACCAATCCCAAAGACCACATCATGATTTTTAATGCTATCAACATAGACCTTTTGTCCTAAAGTCTTCACTCGGATAGGCTTACCACTATTGTCCTTGATAATCTCTTCTTCATATAAAGCAACAAACTTATCAATTGAACCATCTTGAGCCATGGTCAAGGCTGCGACAACATCTGATGTGTTGACTAGCATTCCACGCTCCACTAAAACAAGGAGGGCTTGAATGGTCAAGCGAGCCAATTCAACACTTTCCTCGTCATCTCCAAGAATCTGCACACGCTCTGTTCGAGCATGAATGATAACATTTAGGTTTTCTTCGATAAGTTTTAGATGGCGCTCATTGGTTCCAAAAAGTGATAAGACATCATCTGGGTGATTTAGGGTAATTTCAACAGAATACTCTTGCAAATAGAGTTCCTCTTTCTTAAGTATTTTTATCCATTATATCAAAAAAATCACGCCAAGCGTGACTTTTTATTATTCTGACTTATTCATTAAATGACACGTGAACGTGGTCATAGTGGTTTTCAGTAACGCTACCACGGTCAGGCATTTGGTTCCAAGTGTTAGCTGGTCCGTAGATATTATCTACTGGTGCGTAGAATTGTTGTCTGTAGATGACATATGAGATACCTGCATTTGAGATATTGTCTACAGCATATTGAGCGACTTGATTACCAACTTCTGAACCAACTGGTACCATAACATCAACGGCAAGTCCTTTACCATGGTCTTGTGGGTCACCTTCACGGTAACCACCGATGTCAGTAAGACCGAATTGTGCTGCTACATCTTGACGGAAAGCTTCAGCTTGTGGTTGAAGGTGTGGATCCGTTGGAAGTGTATTTGTTGATGCAGGTTGTGCTGCTGGTGCCTCTGAAGCCGCAGGTGCTTCTGATGCCACTTCTGATGTTGTTGCTGGTTCTACCGCTGGCTGTTCTGCTGGTGCCTCTGAAGCTGCTGGTGCTTCTGAGGCAGCTTCTGATGTTGCTGCTGGCTCTGCAGCTGGTTGTTCTGCTGGTGCCTCTGAAGTTGCTGGTGCTTCTGAAGACGCTTCTGACGTTGCTGCTGGAGCTTCTTCTTTTACTTCAGGTTGTGCTGGTGTTTCAGCAGCTGGAGTAGTTTCTGCTTCAGGTGTAGCTTCTGCTGACGCCGTTACATGATCGATAGCATCAGCAACTGGTTGTTCAGTTTCTGCGTATGCTGGTGCTTCTGATGCTGATGCGATAGCTTCTGTTACTTCTGAAACAGCTTGAGTTGATTCTTCTGTAGCAGGTGCTTGAGTAGCTGTTGTGCTTACTGTTTCAACTGGAGCTGTCAAGTCCGCTGCAACTACAGATTGACCATTTACAGTCACTTCGTTAGTTGTCAAATTAGCTTCTGCAACTACAGGTGTGGTTGATGTTTCTGAAGCTGGAGTTTCAACTCTAACAGAGACTGCTTGATTATCAGAATTGTAAGTTGCTGTCAAGACTGTTCCAGGGAAAATCAAATCAATGTTTGTAATTTGATTGATGTTAGCCAAAACGTTCACATCAATACCCATAGCTTCAGCGATACTTCCCAAAGTATCACCGTATTGAACTGTATAAGTTTGTTGGTTGTCACTTACAGCGATATCTGCTTTGATTTGATCTACTGAACGTGCTGCCCAGTTTGAAGTTTCATCGGCATGTACGTGACTTGCAGCAAAAAGTGAAAGTGCTGCGGTCGAGTAAAGAAGAGCCTTTGTTGTTTTAGATTTTGATAACATGTATAATTCATTCCTTTTTAACAATTTTAACATCTACAATAATATCACACTTTTTGTCAAAAGAGGGGTGATTTACTACACTTTAAAGCAATTACTAACTAGTTGTAACAAGCCTAATTTATTGAAAAAAAGCTGATATATTTGTAAAAAATTGTAATAATTCATCCCATTTCAAATGGTAATTACTTTTTAAAGAAGATGCTAAAAGTCATTATGCTTATCGTAAACTTAGTCACTATTAATGGGCTAGATAATCTTCCCAAATCTGGTCAAACTGCCCTAGATTAAAGGAAAAGCTAGCTTGATCTTCCAAGTAACGACTGACTTCTTCAAAGTCATCGGTATGCTTCGGGAAGGTTGAATCTTCAAAAGCCAAATCAGCCAAGATTGCTACTGGTTCATTGGATTTGGGATTACGCTGAGCCATCAGCCAAGTATAAAAGGATTTTCTCACGCCTTCTCCTAACCGATTAATTCTGTTCCAAACTGATCTTGTTTGATTTTTTTTGCCTTCATCAGACCACCTAGAGCCTTCTTAAATTGACCCTTAGAAATACCGAAGGTTGCCTTGATATCTGCTGGTGATGACTTGTCATTAAGTGTCATAAAGCCACCATTGCTCTCTAAATAGGTCAAAATCATCTGAGCATCATTTTCAAGCATTTCAAAAGAACGTGGTTTAAGAGAAAGATTGAGGGTCCGGTCAACCTCTCTGAACCCAATCACACGCGCTTCAAGGACCTGACCTAAACGTGGCTCTGCATAACGTTCTGATGGATGGATGAAACCAAGCATGTTATTCTCTGGCAAATAAACAAAAGTTCCTGACAATTTGAGACGGTATGCAATAGCTGGCCATTTTTGGTTTTGCATATTATCGTAAGCAGGTCCAGCCATACGTTGAAAGACCTCAGGTTCAGCAGGAAGTCCCCAAATACGGTCTTTTTTGTCAACATCGAGTTTGATGTAGAGTTTATCCCCCTTCTTAGGCCAAAGCTCTTTGAGTTCTGGCAAAACATCGAGAGAGACAACAATCTCCTTATCTGGAATTCCTACGTCTACAAAGACACCCAAATCCTTACGAACTTCAGTGACCTCTCCCCAATCATAAGAATCGCGAGTTGCCTTGATTTCCTTTTGAGTCAGACGTGATTTTTGCTTGCTATCTGTATAGGCGAAACCTGTCACCATGTCACCAATGGCGTATTTCCCTTCTTCTTTAGACAAGGCAAAAGTCACACCGTCCTTTTGTACAAAGTAAAATTTATCATTTTCATCAGTTACTAGGGCAGTAATGATCGTTCCAAGTAATGTATTCATCTTTTTCCTCTAAAAAGAGAGTCGGACAAGGAAGCTAACATAGTCCATGCTCTTTTGCTTCTGTCCCACTCTCCTTATTTTTCTATTGATTAAACAGTAAGGAGTTCTTTTTCCTTTTCTGCTGTCATGCTGTCAATCTTCTTAACAGCGTCATCAGTTGCTTTTTGGATATCTTTTTCCAAAGCTTTCAATTGATCTTCTGTGATTTCTTTGTCTTTTTCTTGCTTTTTAGCTTCATCCATTGCATCACGACGGATGTTACGGATAGCGATTTTAGCATTTTCACCGACTTTTTTCACTTCTTTAGCCAACTCTTTACGTGTTTCTTCTGTAAGTGCTGGGATAACCAAGCGCACAACAGAACCATCATTAGCTGGGTTGATTCCAAGGTCAGATTCATTGATAGCTCGTTCGATATCAGCAATTGAACCTTTATCAAATGGTGAAATCAAAAGGACACGTGCTTCAGGAACCGTGATTGAAGCCAATTGGTTAAGTGGTGTTGGAGCACCGTAGTATTCTACAGTGATGCGGTCAAGAAGTGAGGCATTGGCACGACCTGCACGGATAGAGCCAAATTCACGGGCCAATGACTCGTGTGAGTGGGCGAAACGTTCTTTTGCTTTTTCAATAATTGCGTTTGTCATAAATTCTCTCTTTCTTACTTGTGTGATTCTGCTTTGTTAGATACAGTTGTCCCAATTTGCTCACCAAAGATAACACGTTTGATGTTTCCTGGTTCGTTCATATTGAAGACAACAAGGTCAATGTCATTATCCATTGAAAGGGTAGAAGCTGTGGCATCCATAATTTTCAAACCACGTTTGATAACTTCCACGTGTGTCAATTCATCAAATTTGACAGCATCAGCGTTTTTACGAGGATCGTCATTGTAGACACCATCAACGCCGTTTTTAGCCATAAGAATAGCATCAGCTTCAATTTCAGCTGCACGAAGAGCCGCTGTTGTATCTGTTGAGAAGTACGGTGAACCAATACCTGCTGCAAAGATAACAATACGACCTTTTTCAAGGTGACGAAGGGCACGACCACGAATATAAGGCTCTGCCACAGATTTCATATCAATCGCTGTCTGAACACGTGTATCAACACCGAGTTGTTTCAAACTATCTGCCATAACAAGGGCATTCATAGTTGTTCCAAGCATTCCAGTATAGTCCGCTTGAACACGATCCATTCCTGCTTCAGCTGCAGGTTCCCCACGCCAAAGGTTACCACCACCGATAACTAGAGCAATTTGAATACCTGAATCCGCTACCTCAGCAATTTCTTTAGCCATAGCTTGGACAGTTGGAAGATCAATCCCAACACCTCGTTCACCAGCTAGAGCTTCACCTGAAAGCTTAATGAGGACACGTTTGTATTTTGGTTCTGCCATGATTTCTCCCTATTAACTATTTTGTTTTATGATTTAATTCTTAGCTGAGATTCATCTTTCCTAAGTCGTCAATTACCATCCCTTTAGGGTGGTTAAGGGGCTTATTCGAGCAACTCCTTTTTATGATTAGGATAGGAAAATATTTTCTTTTTTTGCAAAGAAAACACTAAATCTTCATCCTTACTATTCTATCATAAATTAGGGTTTTCACCTAGTCAAATATTTAAAAAATATCCTTACAAGATAACTGTAAAGGTGATAGTGTCATTTTTATAAGAGGCAAAGATACGCCCCTTAAATAATTTGACCATACTTTGAGCCATGGACAGGCCAATGCCAAAACCTTTGTGTTCTTTGTTATTATGGGATTCTTCAATACGATAAAAACGCTCAAAAAACTTGCTATAGTCAACAGCCTTACCTTCTTTATAGGTGTTTGACACTTCTAAACGAGCCCGTTTTCGCGTTCTTCCAATCTGACGAAGTCTTACCGTAACTGTCCCTTCTGGATCACAATACTTGTTAGCATTATCCACAAGGAGAGTCACAAGTTCAAAGAGAGACTTCTCCTCTGCTTTCACATGAATATCCGGTGTGATGTCCATGACAAAAGATTTACCATCTCGAACGACAGGTCCCTTAAAGTCCTCTGCTGCATCCTCAGTAATATAGGAAAAATCCACATCTTGAAGAACAATATCCGGCTGCTCCTCCAGACGAGATAGAGCTACCAGAGAATTGATTAGAGTGGTCAAACGTGCCACCTGGTCATTCGTTGACTTGGTCCATTCGTTCTCTCCAGTCATGAGTTCCTGTAGCTCCGTATTGGCAGAAATAATGGCCAATGGTGTCTTTAATTCATGACTAGCATTGGTAATAAAACGTCGCTGCTTTTCGTAGTTTCGAATGAAGGGACGAATGACGATTCCTGATAAGGCACTAACAATGACGACAAAAAAGATAAACCCAAACATTGATAAAAGGATAGAAAGACTGAGCAAGGCTTGGGAAGAATTGTAATAAGAGGTCGTGTCCAGGAAGACCACAAGAATCTTATTTTTTCTGACTTTGCTAACCTGATAACTCAGATTGATATTTTTTTCTCTAATTGTTCCAAGAGTATTCGTCATACGGCTAGCTGCAAGTGCATAGCTAACAGCTTCTTCATCATCTATTAAAGAAGTATGGCTGGTATCCTGACTGACCACTTTATCACCAGATAAGGTCACACTGAAAAAACGAAAACTATCCGATGGAATTTCATGCCCTTGATTGGTCTCAATTTTTTTAGTTTTTCCGAAACTACCATTATTTTCTGTAAGCGTGTTGAGAACCTTACTAATTTCCTGTTCTGTTTGAAAGGACCTCACAGTATTGATGATTCCCACTGTAAAAACCAAGATAAAGAGAATAGCCAAGGAAGCAATCGTAATAAATTGAAGTCGTAAACGTCTAAACATGAACTACTCCTCTCTAATTGGCAAAAAGGCAAAAGTCACCACCCTTTTCACCAAGAATGCTGATATCAGCCTGGATGGCTTGCAATTTCTGACGCAAATAGGAAATATAGACCCAGACAATCGATTCGTCCACATCTTCCTCATCATCCCAGATGGTCTTAAAAAGGTGCTCAGTCGTTAATTTCTTGGCAGGATTGAGCATGAAGTGAGCCATTAACTTGGTCTCTCTGCTCGAAAGTCTAATGGCGTTACCAGCTACCAACTCCTGTTCCTCCTGATCCAAACGTACAGAACCAAGTGTCAAAATTTTGGCAGTAAAGGTCTCACTAACACGACGCTCTAGCGAGCGCAAACGAGCCAAAAGTTCCTTAAGAGAAATCGGCTTGGTCAAGTAATCGTCTGCCCCAGCGTCAAGTCCTGTCACACGATCGTCAACTTCAGCCATGGCCGTCAACATAATGACATGCGTCGTATTCCCAGAGGAGCGAATCTCTTTCAGGGCCTCAATGCCTGTTTTGATAGGCATCATAATATCCATAATTATTACCTGATAGGCATTCTGTGCAGCTAGGTCAACTGCCTCTTGACCGTTAAAGGCCTGATCCACCTCATAGCCTTGATGCTCAAGAGCCGCCTTGTAAACTCGAGAAAGAGCTTCCTCATCCTCAACTAGTAGAATTTTCAGAGCCATTCTAGTCCCCTCCTTCTTGAATTAAGTTACGGATGGTCTGCATGGTCAAATCACATGAAGCTAATTCATCCGCACAGCGCTTAAGCTCACGGGTAATCATTTCTGAATTCTTGATATCGTGCTTGTACTTCATCTGATGTTCCAAACTGGCCCACGAATCCTGAGCGATGGTTCTAAGCTGGACCTCGACAAAATAGGTTCCTCTCTCATTTCCTAAGACATCTGGAAACTCGGTTTCTACTTCCAAAATGAGATGGTATGAACGATAACCATTAGGCTTAGCATTTAAAATGTAATCTTTCTCGTTGTAGATAGAAACACCAGGGATAGCCTTAATGACATCGATAGTCTTGTAAATATCATCGACAAAGCCACAAACAATTCGAATCCCTATACTGTCACGGATTTCCTTGAGGGCAGACTGGCTGGTTTCAGGCAAATTTTTCCGACGACACTTTTCACGCATAGAATCGCTCTCTTTGATTCGTGAAATGAAATGCTCATAGAGTTTGAAGCCTGTTTCTTTTTTGCTAGTAATATTAGCCACAATAATTGGGTCTGTTATTTCTTGTAAAATCTTGGGGAGATACTGAGCATATTCCTCATAAATACTTGGAGTTAACATATAAACCTCCTCTAATAGCGTTTCTTAATTATAGCATAGATAGGCTTAAAAATAAGGAATGAGTCAGACAAGAAGGACTCTAAAGCTAAGAAAAAAATCCAGCCGAAGCCAGATTCAATTTGCTTATCTAAGTTCAATTAACACAAGGCTATGCATCAAGTGGTTTGACAAAAGGCCAGTTACCTAGTTTGTGTGTTTCATAGGTCAAGACCTTATAACCACATTGCTTGTAGCCATTTTTCTCATAGAAAGGCACATTGTAATCGCGATTGGTAATCAAACCAAGACTGTGACCTCCTGTACTACGTACAAAAGGTTCAACCCCTTCAAGCAAGAAACGACTTCCTATACCTTTTCTTTGATAATCTGGAGTTACTGCTAACATCATCAGGTACCAATCGTATTCTGCAGAATCCTCCAGATGTCTTTCAGACTCTTCAACAAAATTAAAGTACTTAAACAACTTAGTGATGCTTATGAAACGGAAAAGCTTGGTCGCTCCGTTCTGGAGATAGTTAAGCATAGAAATCGTCTGATGCTGTAAAATAGCTGCCGCAACAATGCGACCATCCTTTTCAGCCACCAAACACGAATCCATCTTTATAGCTAAACGCACCAACATTTCCTGCAAGGCTAAGACAAATTCCTCATACTGTTCAGGCTTCTTTAAATTAGTGGCAATCATTGAAAGATAGGGATAATCTTCAAAGGCATCTGCACATACTTGTGCCACTTCCTGAACTTCGTCTAGTCTTGCTTTGCGATATTGCATCTTAATCTCCTAATCTGTCTGTTTTTTTCAGTATAACACAAAACGCATGACTGACAGTCATACGTTCTATGGTTTTTTGTAAAATCTTATAATTTTATAAGAAAAGTTTAGGCAACTTCTTCTGTAAATTGACTATTATAAAGATCAGCATAGAAACCATCTGCTGCCATGAGCTCATCATGATTTCCTTGTTCAATAATATTCCCATCTTTCATCACAAGGATAAGATCAGCATTTCTAATAGTTGATAAGCGGTGAGCAATGACAAAGGAAGTCCGACCTTCCATAAGTTTGTCCATGGCTTTTTGAATTAATTCTTCTGTTCTGGTGTCAACAGATGATGTCGCTTCATCCAAGATAAGAAGAGGGGCATCCTTCAGAAGGGCACGTGCAATGGTCAAGAGCTGTTTCTGACCAACTGATAATGTCACAGAATCATCCAAATAAGTGTCATAACCTTTTGGAAGTGTGGTGATAAAGTGGTGAACACCGACAGCCTTGGCTGCAGCAATAACTTGCTCGTCAGAGATATTTTCTTGGTTGTAAATTAAATTATCACGAATAGTACCTTCAAAGAGCCAAGTGTCCTGAAGCACCATAGAGAATTGGTCATGGACAGTTTCACGTTTCATATCGCCAGTATCCACACCGTCAATGGTGATATGGCCTTGATCGATGTTATAGAACTTCATAAGCAAGTTAACAATAGTCGTCTTACCAGCACCTGTTGGACCAACAATCGCAATCTTTTGACCTGGCTTAGCAAGAGCTGAAAAATCATGAATAATAGTCTTTTCAGGAGTATAACCAAAGGAAACATGATCAAAGACAACTTGACCTTTAGTATCTGTCAATTCAGCTGTCTTACTTGATTCGTCATCCATATCTTTTTCTTCCAAAAATTCAAAGATACGACCAATAGCTGCAGTAGCTGACTGGAGTTGTGTAATCCCTTGTGCAATTTGAGAAAGAGGTTGTGAGAAAATACGAACATAAGTCATGAAGGCTACCACATCACCAATAGTCAAGCTACCATCAATAACCTTAATAGCTCCCACAAGACAGACCATGACGTAACCAAAGTTCCCAATGAAAATCATAAGTGGCATCATAATACCTGAGATAAACTGAGATTGCCACATCGATTTATAGAGCTTATCATTAAGTCCCTTGAAAGCTTGACTACTTTCTTCAGATGCATTGTAACTCGTTACAACTGCTTGACCTGTGTAGATTTCTTCAATATATCCATTAATGTTAGCCAAATTTTCTTGTTGACGTTTGAAAAGGGGTTGTGAGAAACCCATGATGAAGGCTACTAGAACAAATCCTATCAAGACAGAACCAATCGCAGTGAAAGCCATAGTGACATTTGAGTAAAACATCATAATAATGGCTGCGACCAAGAGAACACTTGAAGTAATTAGGGTACCCAGACCTTGACTAAGAGATTGTCCCAAAAGGTCAACATCATTAGTCACACGAGAGAGGGTGTCCCCTTGAGAATGACTGTCAAAATAATTAAGGGGAACACTGTTGATTTTCTTTTGGATAGCTGTACGGAAACGTTGTGAAAAGCGTTGTGTAACCGTTGCAACCGTAAAGCTTTGTAAGTAACCCACAATCGCTGAAATGGTATAGAGAACAGCCAAGGTCATAGCAATACTTGTCACCTTATCCAAATCAATACCTGGAATCGTCCCCATTTTGGTAGGTGTAATACCTTCAGTAATAGTATTGGTAATTTCTTTAAGCTTATCTGGTCCAATAACTGTAATGACTGCTGAAATAATTGCTCCAACAATCGCAAGGACAAAAGGAATTGGGAAACCTTTAATATAGGGTTTTAAGCGTTTATAGGACGATGTTTTTGGCTTATTTTCCATTTTCTAACTCCTCCTTAGACAATTGTGAATAAGCAATTTCTTGGTAAACCTCATTGTTAGCCAAGAGTTCCTTGTGGGTTCCTTGCCCGACTACTTTACCTTGATCAAGTACCAAGATTTGATCAGCATCCATAATAGTAGAGATACGTTGAGCAACAATCAACTTGGTCATATCTTGTGTTTTTTCAGACAATTCTTGACGCAGTTTACGATCGGTCTTATAGTCCAAAGCTGAGAAGGAATCGTCAAAAATCAAGATTTCAGGCTTACGGGCAAGTGCACGCGCAATAGCCAAACGTTGCTTCTGGCCACCTGAGAAGTTAGACCCCGCTTGAGCCACTTCTGCCTTAAGTTGGCCTTCTTTATTTTCAACAAAGTCTTTTCCTTGAGCCAATTCGAGAGCTTCCCAAATTTTAGCGTCATCTAGAGGACTATTATTGCTCATTCCCATTGTCATATTTGACGTGATATTACCTGAGAAAAGCACAGCCTTTTGTGGAATATAACCGACTATATTGTGCAAGGTTTCGTGATCATAATGTCGTACATCCACACCGTCAACCTTGATAGTTCCTTGCGTAGCATCATAAAATCGTGGGATAAGGTTGACAAGCGTTGATTTACCAGATCCAGTCGAACCAATAAAGGCAACCGTGTCACCCTTTTTAGCTTTGAAGCTAACATGCTCCAAAACAGGCTCTGAAGTTTCAGAATAACGGAAGGAAACATCATCGAATTCGACAGTGCCCACGTCTTTAGGTTTTTCAGAACTATTTTCAAGGTAAGAGACTGAAGATTGGGTATCTAGAACTTCATTGATACGTCCAGCTGCTACAACTGCTCGTGGAAGAAGGAAGAAGACAACAATCATCATCATGAATCCCATAACAACCTGCATAGCATAAGATGAGTAAACCACCATATCTGAGAAGAGATGGATTTTATTTTCCATGGCAGCAGCAATCTTAGTTGGATCTGTTGGAATCTTAACATCTTCAATCAGATGCGCACCAATCCAATAAATAGCTAGCGTCAAACCACTTGATACAGCAGTCATCACCGGCGTCAGTAAGGCAAAAGAACGACCGATGAAAAGATTGTTTTGGGTCAAATCAGTATTGGCCTTTTCAAATTTATCCTCTTGATAACTCTCAGCGTTATAGGCACGCACCACACGAATTCCAGTAAGAGATTCACGCGTCACACTATTGAGTTTATCTGTCAACGTTTGAATCAAGCGTTGCTTAGGCATGACCATAATCAAGAGGAAGAGCATGAGAATGGCAATTACGGCCACAGCGACAAGCAAGGCAAGAAGCCAATTCCCATTTTTATCAGCAATCTTTGTAATAGCCCAGATTGCCATAATAGGTCCCTGTGTAATAACCTGTAACCCCATGGTCAGTACCATCTGTAATTGTGTAATATCGTTTGTCGTACGGGTTAAAAGACTAGGAATAGAGAATTTCTTAATCTCGGCATCCGAAAAATCTAGAACCTGATGGAAGATATCATCACGAAGACGAGTGGTAAAACTAGCTGCTGTTCTGGCAGCTAGAAAACCAACCACTACAGAGGCCATAAAACCCGCAAAGGACATTAAAAGCATTCGCATCCCTGGGGCATCCGTATTCCAAGCAAAAATATCCGACGCCTTAGTCCCCTTGGTTGATAAGAGGGTTGTAATGTCAGACATATAGTCTGGAATTTTCAAGTTTAGATAGACGTTCAAACAAACAAATATCACAGCTAAGACAATCATACTTAACTCTTTTGCCGTCAAACGTTTAAAAATTTTAAACATAAGTTACTCCTTATTTTTCTCTAAATTCTTGCGAATTTGGTGAAAGACTCGAAAAGCTGTTTCAGCATCTTCTTTCGAAATACCATCTAACAACTGTTCATGGATAGCCTCTCGGAAATGTCCGACATCTTGGGCCTTCTTTTTACCCAAATCTGTCAGATGAACATACTTGTAGCGTTTGTCCTTGTCAGATGTCACCAATTCAACAAAACCATTTTTCTCCATACGTTTAACCAAATTACTAGCCACTGACTTGGAAATAGATAGTCTTTTCTCGATATCTTTGATAAAAATTTCCTTATCTTGGTTGTCAGACAAATACTTCACAGCAAATCCTTGCGGGCCAGCTAAATGCTCAACGCCATACGCTTTACCTAACTCTTGCACGCGAGATTCCATGGTATTGATGAATTCTCTGAAGTCACTAAAAGGATCTTTTCCATGCATTGCAAGCTCCTCCTTAAATAATTCTCATGAAAACTATTTTAGTTTCTATGAGAACTATTGTCAAGAAAAAAGTTCCTATGAGAACTAAAAAAGAGTGAAAAAGAATATTTTTTTCCACTCTCACTCACGTAACTGTGATTATTAAGGCTTTGGACTCTAAAACCTAACAACGCTTGAGCTAGGCTATCTAAATAATAATACCCTCCAAATGGTCCAATTCATGTTGAATAATTTGAGCTGGCATGCCAGAAAAACTTAACTGTTTAGGCATCCATTGTTCATCTAAATAAGCTACCTCAATCGACTCATAACGTCTGGTTGGACGACTTCCTTCTAAAGATAAACAAGACTCCTCTGTTTGAAAAGGTGAGGATTTGCTGACTAAAACAGGATTAAACATGACTAGATTAACAAAACCGATATTTACGATAATGACACGCTTTTTAACTCCAATCATATTGGCAGCCATACCCACACAGGCATCCTTATGAAACTCCAGTGTATCACGTAAATCTTTAGCCAAATAGAGGTCTTCTTTAGTCGCTTCTGTCGATTTTTGTCCAAGGAAAAAGACATCCTTTACGATAGTTTTTATCATCTATTTACTCCCTTTTCTTATCTAAACTATGAAATCATATCTCCTTCTTTTATCAGAGACGAAGGTCTTCATTCCAAATAAATCACCTTGACCTATTATATCAAAAGGCCCACCCTCTAGTAAAACAGACAAAAAAAGAAACCCGCAGGCTCCTTTTTAGTCATCTTTCTTCACTCTATACAAATAACCAATAAAAACCCAAAGACTAATAGTTGAAACACTCATTGCCACTTTAGCAACTGTAGTATAGCTATAGGTCAAAACAACACCATGTTTACCTGGTGGTAAGACTAGATTAGTTGGATTCTTTTCCTTAGCTAAGTAAGTGGTTACTCGCTTCCCATCAATCCTTGCTTCTTGTCCTTTGTAGTAGAAAACTGGCAACGACAAGACCTTAGATTCTTTAGACTCGTTGGTCACCGTAAGTGCTAGCTCGTTGGGAGAACGGCTGATGAATGGCTTGATTTCCTGATTATCCAAGAAGAGGTGTTTGTCAAAGACAAAGCCAAAAGGCACTTCTTTATTGGTATAATCCCCATTTATATTTTTATAAGTTCCCTTGGCCAGCATTTCTCTCGTGACTTTTGTATGACTTGGCAATATATTCTTTGCTTTAGTCATCTTATCTTGAACAGTAACAATCTGAAACATATTTAGACAAAGACCTAACAAGACAAGTATTGTCGATGCCTTTATAGAAATATTTTCTAAGATATTCGCCAAAGCTAAACTGAAGAAAAGCAGAGCAAAACTCCATAATCTCCAAGGAAATTGAAGGTTGGACACTGGACTTGCCTGTAAGAACTGCCAAGGAAAACTATTCAAAGTCAAAAAGGCCAAAACAAAAGAAATAAAAAGGTAAATTCTAGCTTCCTTATCCTTCACAAAACGCTTAGCAAAAATCAGGCTTAGCAATAAGCCCAGGAGATAGAGAAGATTTACTGATGGAGTCCTTAAATCACTTTTTAGAATCAACTCCCAATTGTCTGCCAGACTTAAAGCTGTCTTTGATAGGAGCGGTTTAAAAGTCGTTCGTAGAGTGACATACTTGAATTGCTCTATCATAGGAACAAAGAAAGCTAGAGACATACTAAGAGTGACAAGGGTGGCCTTAAGAAATCCTAGGACACGTTCTTTTTTATTATCCCAAATCCAAAAACTAGTTACCACCGCAAAGAAAATCCCAACAGAAGCCAAAAGGACCGATAAGACATGGGAATAAACTAAACCAAGCATCCCAAGAGTCAAAATCCACCATTTCTTGTAATCTCCAAAAGTTATCAAACGAACGCCAACGAAAACTAGAGGTAGAAAAATCATCGCTAGCGTTTCGCCAACGGCCGCCCGGTAATAAGAATTGTGCAAGAAATACCCCGAAAAGAGATAAAAGGTAGAAAATATCATCACCTGTTTATCAGAATATTTCAATAAACGTAATCCGTAAAAACTAAGCAAACAAGTTACAAAGCGAACAAGAAACTGAAAACTCATCCAGGCTACAAAGACCGACTGAGTCAGCTTATAGATTATGAAAATAGGATAATAAGTTAACCAGGGATAAAAGGTATTGATTAATTGTCCGGTCCCTCCGTTAGTCGTAAAATTAATAGGACTCTTCCAGACAGTATCCAAAGATAAGAGTCGGTTAATGTGAAAGACAATATCATCACCATAAAGCTTGTCCCTAAAAAAGAACATAGGCAGTATTGACACCATACTGATTAAGAAACTTATTAGAATGATTGTCTGATTAGTATACTTCTTCTTTTTTACCCCACAGGGACCCTTTCTAACACTCAAAATTATTCCTCTCATATTCTAATTCATAAAAATCTGCTCTAGAAAGAGATTTCTTACAAGGTCATTATACCAAAAAAAGCACGGAACTCCTCTTCCTCCTAAGTCTGTCTAAACAAAAAAAGAAACCCGCAGGCTTCTTTTCTTATTTTATCGAGAGGCTTATTAATCAGGTCAAGGCTGTTAATTAAACAATACCTTGAGCTGACATAGCGTCTGCAACTTTAAGGAATCCAGCGATGTTGGCACCCACAACAAGGTTACCTTCATGACCAAATTCTTTAGCAGCTGCTGCGGCATTTTCGTAGATACCTTTCATGATATCGTAAAGTTTAGCATCAACTTCTTCGAATGTCCATTGTGTACGTCCGCTGTTTTGTGCCATTTCAAGAGCTGATACAGCAACACCACCAGCGTTAGCAGCTTTGGCAGGACCAAATGATACACCAGCTTTAAGGAAGACATCAATAGCTCCCAAAGTTGAAGGCATGTTAGCACCTTCTGAAACAGCCAATACACCATTTGCTACAAGTGTTTCTGCATCTGTTTCATCCAATTCATTTTGAGTTGCACATGGGAATGCCAAGTCAGCTTTGATAGACCAAACTGTCTTTTCACCACCAGCAGGTGTGAAGGTTGCATTTGGACGAGCTTCTGCATATTTAACGATACGTTCACGTTTAACTTCTTTGATTTCTTTCAACAAGTCAACGTCGATTCCGTCTGGATCATAAACAAAACCAGATGAGTCAGAACATGTTACCGCTTTAGCACCTAGGCTTTGCAATTTTTCAATAGCGTAGATGGCAACGTTACCAGCACCTGAAACAACTGCTGTTTTACCGTTAAAGTTTTCACCACGTGCATTAAGCATTTGTTCTGCAAAGTAAACAGCACCGTAACCAGTTGCTTCTGTACGAGCAAGTGATCCACCCCAGTTCAAACCTTTACCAGTAAGAACACCTGTGTACTCATTACGAAGACGTTTGTATTGGCCATAGAGATAACCAATTTCACGTCCACCAACACCGATATCACCTGCAGGTACGTCTGTATCTGCACCAATGTGTTTGCTCAATTCAGTCATGAAGCTTTGGCAGAAACGCATGATTTCGTTATCTGATTTACCTTTAGGATCGAAGTTTGATCCACCTTTACCACCACCGATTGGTTGACCAGTCAATGAGTTTTTAAAGATTTGTTCGAAACCAAGGAATTTAATGATTGATTGGTTTACTGATGGGTGGAAACGAAGACCACCTTTGTAAGGACCAATAGCTGATGAGAATTGTACACGAAAACCACGGTTTACTTGTACTTGTCCTTTATCGTCAACCCATGGCACACGGAATGAAACGATACGTTCTGGTTCAACCAAACGTTCCAAAAGGTTTTCTTCAATATATTTAGGATATTTATCGAAGACAGGAACAAGTGAATCGAAAACTTCTTCAACTGCTTGAAGGAACTCAGCCTCATGGCCATTTTGAGCTTTCACTTTTTCAAAAACGCTAGCAACGTACTCTTTACCTGTTGTCATATCAATGTTTCCTTTCAAATAATTACCTTAGTAATTTAATTACATGAATAGTATAAATTTTCAGAATCTTCTTGTCAAGTATTTTCTGCTATTTTTTTGATTTTTATGTTAGCTTTTATGACATAGCAAGTGATCTATCTTTTTTTAAGATACTCCTAAAAAGTTGTCAATTCAACAATGTAAACGGATTCTATTTTTCTAGTTTTTCTCCAAAATTTTTTAAACTTTTTTTCAACTTTAAAGCTAAAATAGCCTAAAAACAATTTAGTAAATTTACTATTTTTACATTTACAAAGATCTCCAACTATGTTATTATGAATTTAGTAATTTTACTAAATCTTGAAAAGGATCATTTTTTATGAAAAGAAAGCAATTATCAGGAAAGCACATCGGCATTGTTTTTGGAACTTTCGCTCCAATGCATGTTGGGCACGTTGACCTTATTACCAAGGCAAAACGCGCTAATGACAATGTGCTCGTCATCGTAAGTGGCAGCAACACACAAGAAGATCGGGGGACACGCGCAGGCCTATCACTCAACCGCCGTTTCCGTTATGTTCGAGAAGTTTTCTATGATGATGAATTAGTCGTTGTGGATAAACTGGATGAGGCTGGGATGCCAGCCTATCCCGAGGGATGGGTACCTTGGGTTAATCGTGTCAAAGAGCTTATCTCTAAAAATACGGATAATCCTGAAAAGATTACCTTTTATGTTGGAGAGCCAGAGTACGTGACCGAGCTCAATCGCTATTATCCTCAAGCTCAGGTAGAACTCATCGAACGCTCTATTATCAACATCTCTGCTACCGAGATTCGCGACAATCCTATGGAAAATTGGCGTTTTATCACCAAGCCTTTCCGCCGTCACTTTACTCGTAAGGTCCTTGTCGTGGGCTCTGCTAGTGGTGGAAAAACTACTCTTGTTAAAGATTTGGCCCGAACTTACAACGCTCCCTGCTCTCTTGAATATGCTAGGGAGTATCAAGAAAAGTATAATGTACGAGATGACGAGTTAGATACCAACGACTATATTCACCTCCTAACAGATCAATATGCCCAGACCTCTGATATCATTGACAAAGGGCAGCATTCGGGTCTTATTTTTGCCGACACCAACTCAACAGTCACCAAGGTTTATATCGATTACTATTTGAAAGAAAATATTTCTAAAGAAGAATTTGATATGCTGGATAGGCTCTATCAGGTAACCCAGGCCCGTGAAAAGTGGGATTTGATTTTTGTGATTCTGCCAAAATCAAACTATGTGGATGATGGTTTCCGTGACATGACTATGGCTGATAACCAAACACGTGACTGGTTTACCCAGCACCTCTTAGACCTCCTATCACCATTTAAGGATAAAATCGTTATTTTAGGGGAAAATAGTAATAGCGACAGCTTCTTTGCGGATAACTACCATCACGCTAAGAAGGCAATCAAGGAACGTCTACACATCGAGATTTAGAAGACTGATGTAAAGCCATCATCATTTGAACTTACAATAAATAAAGGAGGAAACCTATGACTAAAACCTTCGAAAACTCTGGTGGTGAAAAGGAATTTTTGGACATCTATCGGCGAGAAGAAATGGATAAGTACGTGAAGCCCTCAGTGACCGTTGACTCGGTCATCTTCCGCTATTATGAAGGAAGAGTCCAAACCTTACTTATCAAGCGAAAAAATCATCCCTTCATGGGAAAATATGCTCTCAGTGGTGGCTTCGTTCAGGAGCAAGAGGATCTCAATTTAGCTGTCTGTCGCGAAGTTCAGGAGGAAACATCCGTTAAGCTCAACCCTGATCACATTGAGCAACTCATTACAGTGGGAACACCTTATCGGGATCCTCGGATGTGGACTATCACAGTGGCTTATCTCTGCTTCATGACTTTTAATGATATTCAAGTAGAAAAGGCGGCCGACGATGCGGCGTCTACGCATTGGTTAGACATTGCCATGGTAGACGGTCAACTGCAACTTGTTGATGGTGACAAGACGCTGTCACATGATGACCTTGCCTTTGACCATTGGGAAATTCTCTTAACAGCTATGGAACGTATCAAGGGACGACTCGAATACTATCCAACTATCCTCTCCATTATGCCCGAGGAAAACACCTTGACCACCTACCGCCAACTTTTTGGTACCTTCAATGAAGACTACCTCAAGATGGATTCCACAAATTTCTTGCGTCGCTTTAAACACCTCTTCCAAAAAACAGGTCGTCAGGTAGCCACTAGAACCAGAAAGGCTGCCACCTACACTTATCATATCAAACCACTCTAAAGTAAGGTCTTTGTTTGACAATTTGATACTTACATAGTAGTATTAAGAAAAATTAATAAGAGGTATCCTATGAAAAGTTTTACATTGATTAGTGGCATTCTCATTACACTCTTGGGTGTCTTTTTCTTCGCTAATCCTACAAATCTTCTTGCCATCGTTGGTTGGCTATTTGCCCTAGTAATGCTGGTATCTGGTGTTTCAAGTCTCATGGTTTATTTTAAACGAGATAACGAAAACCGCTCCTTCTTCCAACTACTTCAGAGTATCATTTCCATTGTTTTTGGAATTATTTTGCTATCAACATCAGCATGGGTACTCTCAGGTGTAGCTGTAACCATTATCGCTTGGTGGCTTCTTGTCTCAGCCTTTACACAAGGCTTTCAAGCTTATCGCCAACGTCAATTCGGTTTCTCAGGACAACCTGCCCTGTCAGTCGCCTTGATTTGTTTGGTATTTGGGCTCTTGCTCTTTAGCGCTCCGTTTTTCTCAGCATTTCTTATTGGGCGCTTAGTAGCTTCCTTAATTATCTTTACGGGTGTTTCAGTCCTCTCCTTTTCATTCCGCTTGTGGTAGGAAGAAACTAGACACTACATAAACATAAAAAAGCCTTGCATATGCAAGGCTTTTGTCATACTTTGATTACTAAAGAGCTTATCCCTCTAGCTCACTCAAATACTCATAGCGTTCATACTTTTCAAGTAAAGTTTCGTTAGTAGCATCCAAATCACGTTGAAGGGTAGCTAACTGTCCATAATCGCTAGCATTTTCAAGCATAGCTGCTTCAATCTCTTCGATTTTAGCTTCAAGGTCAGCAATCTCATCCTCGATGGTCGCCCACTCTTGTTTTTCAAAGTAGCTCATGCGTTTTTTGTCTTCTTTGACTTTCTCAACTTTAGCGCTAGCTTGCTCTTTTTCCTTCTCTAAGAGGGTTGCTTGCTCTTGGAAGAAGGCTTTTTCATCAAGGTAGTCAGTGTAGTTACCAAAGAACTCTCGCACACCACCCTCTTCAAAGGCTAGAATCTTGTTAGCCACCTTGTCCAAGAAATAGCGGTCGTGACTTACGGTAACGACAGGGCCGCCAAAACCATTAAGGAAGTTTTCCAAAACCGTCAAAGTCGCAATGTCCAAATCATTTGTCGGCTCATCCAAGAGCAGAACGTTAGGCTTTTCAATCAGAATCTTAAGTAGATAAAGACGTTTCTTTTCCCCACCAGAGAGCTTAGCAATCTGTGTCCCATGGGTAGAACGAGGGAAAAGGAATTGCTCTAAGAGCTCTGTGATACTGGTTGTCCCAACCGTTGTCTTAACCTCATCTGCAACTTCTTGCAAGTAGTTAATGACACGCTTGCTCTCATCCATGTCCTTAATTTGCTGCGAGAAATAGCCAATACGTACCGTCTCACCAATATCCAGGACACCAGCTGTAGGCACAAGGTCACCATTAATCAGATTGAGCAAGGTCGATTTCCCGACACCATTATCCCCAACAATACCGATACGATCACGGTTTTGCATGATAAGATTGAAATCACTGAGAATTTGCTTGCCATCTTCATAAGCAAAATCGACATGCTCGAAGTTCACTACTTTCTTACCAATACGGCTAGTCTCAAAATTAATTTCAAGATCGTCATTATTAACCGTTTGGTGAACCTCACCCTTAAGCTCCTTAAAACGATTGATACGAGCTTGTTGCTTGGTCGCACGTGCCTGTGGTTGCGTTCGCATCCATGCCAACTCCTGCTTATAGAGTTGCTTTTTCTTGTGAAGAGCTGCTGCATCTCGTTCATCTTGTTCGGCCTTTAGACGCACATAGTCTTGATAATTCCCCTGGTATTCAATCAGATTAGCCTGGTCTAACTCAAAGATACGTGTGGCTACATTGTCCAAGAAATAACGGTCGTGGGTAATAAAGAGTACCGTCTTTTTAGAAGACTTGAGAAAATTCGTCAACCAAGCAATAGTATCAATATCCAAATGGTTGGTTGGCTCATCCAAGAGCAGGAGATCTGCATCATTCAAGAGAACCTGAGCCAACTGCACACGGCGACGAAGACCACCTGAGAGGTCCCCGACCTTTTGCGAGAGGTCTGACAATCCTAGCTTAGATAAAACCGTCTTAACCTCGCTCTCAATGGACCAAGCATCAAGACTATCCATCTCAGCCATAACCTTCTCTAAACGAGATTGATTCTCCTCAGAATAATCTGCCATAAGGGTTTCATATTCACGAATCAAAGCCATCTCACGAAGGTCTGATGACAAGACAGTATCAAGCACTGTCTTGCTATCATCAAATTCTGGCTCCTGAGTCAAATAAGCAATCTTATAGCCATTAGCCTTAGTGAAAGGTGACACATCACCATCAAAACCAATACGCTCAGAGACAACATCTAGCAAGGTTGTCTTACCTGTCCCATTGACACCAATAATCCCAATACGATCCAAATCATGAATAATGAATGAAATCTCTTTAAAAACCGTCTTATCTCCAACGGACTTGGTTAATTTTTCAACAATGAAATCTGACATCTTACTTCCTTCTTACAAATAACACCGCTACGGATCCTACGCATGCTCTGTAGCGGTGTGTCATTTTTATAACGTCCGTAGACTTATTTCATCGCTTGAACAAAGGCCATAATGGCTTCCTTGTCATTAGCTAGTTTCCCATCAACGATGGCATTTTCAATGGCTTTAAGTGCACGTCCAAGGTCCGGACCAGGTTTGAATCCTAGCTCCTTCATCAGCGTGCCACCATTCACAACGATTTCGTGCTTATCATGGATGAGCAACTGACCATCCAAATCGGCAATACGCTCATAATCGACGTCCAAGCCCTGAGCCTGTCTCAAAGTTTCAGCCGCTTCTAAGAGCTCCTTACCATACTGATAAACATCTTGTTTAGTCACGACTCTCTCCAAACGGAAATTGAAAATCTCAATCAAGGACTGAACTGTCTTTTGGAAATTAACAGACGTCTTCCATTTTTTTAGGAAAGAGCGTGGATTATCATGCTTGAGAGCCAAAAGAGTTGCCGCCCAAGCCTGTTCAGAACTTGTAAATCTAAAGTCCTCCACATAGTCTGCCACAAAAGACTGCCATTCTTCAGCAGTTTCTTGAAAATCCGGAAGGTACTGATAAGCCTTAGTCGCTAGAAGTGCCTTGATTCCCTTTTTCCAATGTGGGGCCAAAAGCAACTTATCGAACTCGATGAAACTTCGCTCAATCGAGATCTTTTCCAGAAGTGGGGCATGGCTGGTCATAGCCTGAAAAGTCTTTTCTTCGATATCAAAGTCTAAGCTCGCGGCAAAACGTAGTCCTCGCATGATACGAAGGGCATCCTCGTTAAAGCGTTCCTCAGCCTTACCAACAGCCCTTAAGACACGGTTGTCCAAATCAGCTAGACCATTGAACTTGTCGATAACCTCAGCATTTTCATTAAGAGCAAAAGCATTGACTGTAAAATCACGACGCTTAAGATCTTCTTCCAATGAACGCACAAAGGACACGCTAGACGGACGACGGTAATCTACATAGACGTCCTCTGTTCGGAAGGTCGTCACTTCATACTCACCGCCATTTTCCAAGACCAAAACGGTCCCATGCTCAATACCGATATCCACCGTACGCTCGAAAATCTGCTTGGTCTCTTCAGGATATGAAGACGAAGCAATATCTACATCATGAATGGGGCGGTTAAGAAGGGCATCTCGTACCGAACCACCAACAAAGTAAGCCTCAAAACCCGCAGCCTTAATCTTCTCTAATATTGGTAAAGCCTTCTGAAACTCAGAAGGCAAATAACTTAATCTCATAGTAAATGTTCCAAACCATAAACAAGCTGATCACGTTTAACCACTTCTTTAATACCGAGGTTAACCCCACCCATAAAGGATATACGGTCATAAGAATCATGACGCAAGGTCAAACCTTCTCCTTGAGCACCAAAGATAACCTCTTGGTGAGCCACAAGTCCTGGCAAACGTACACTGTGAATACGGAAACCATCAAACTCTGCACCACGTGCTCCAGCAAGTGTTTCCACCTCATCCTCAGCACCTTGACGTTTCGTTTCGCGAACCTCACGAATAAGTTCAGCTGTTTTCACTGCTGTACCTGAAGGCGCATCCTTTTTCTTGTCATGGTGAAGCTCAATGATTTCAAGATCTGGGAAATATTTGCTGGCTTCTGCCGCAAACTTCATAAGAAGGATAGCACCAATAGCAAAGTTAGGCGCAATCAAACCACCAATAGACTTGTCTTTAGAAAGGTCTGTTAATTCCTGAATTTGTGCTTCAGTAAATCCTGTTGTACCCACAACTGGTGCAAAACCATTCTCCAAAGCAAAACGAGTATTTTCATAGGCAACAGCAGGCATAGTGAAATCCACCCAGACATCTGCATCAAAGCCAACCAAATCCGCTTTATCTGTGAAGACAGGAATACCGTCCACTTCTTTTTCTGTCGCAAATGGGTCAAGCAAGGCAGCCAAAGTCAATTCGTCATCTCCCTTGACCATCTCAACCGCAGTTGAACCCATTCTTCCTTTAAATCCAGCAACAATAACTTTAATAGACATGTCATTTTTCCTCTCTATTGATTTTAATCATAGACAAGCCCATCCCACATGGATAGTACTTATTTGGTAAATTTAGGTGTTAGACCTAACACTAGTGCTCCTTCACCCAAGTGTGTCGCAATTACGGCACATAAGGATACCACTGTTGAAACGCTAATTCCCTGTGCTTCTAGCTGTCTTTTAAATTCCTCAGCTTTTTCAGGAGCATTAGTGTGAAGGATACTAAGCTCCATTTCACGATTTTCCTCAGCTAGGGCAACCAAACGTTTCACAGCTTTCTTCTCTGTACGCACCTTTTCAAAAACAACGATTTTTCCTTCGTCATTAAAATTCAAAATAGGTTTGATAGACAAAAGATTTCCTAAAATCGCCGAACCATTCGACAAACGACCACCCTTAACCAGATGATTAAGATCATCCACAAGAATATAGGCCGTCGTTTGGTCAACTTGCTCCTCAAGCTTCTTCAAAATGTTCTCAAAAGACATTCCTTGGGCTGACCAATGCAAAACATTTCTCACCATAGCTCCCATAGGAGCTGCTGTGATTTTTGTATCAGGAAAAGCAATCTTCAACTTGGCATGGTCCTCAATCAAAAACTGACTATTGGCCCAAAAACCAGAGATTCCTGAAGAAAGGAAAAGCCCAATGACATGGGTATAACATTCCGCCTCCAACTCCATAAGCAAGTTATCCAAGTCAGCTAGATTTGGTTGTGATGTCTTGAGCAGTTCCTCAGAGTTTGCCATTTGTTCATAAAACTGATTGACATCCAAGTTTTTTCCTTCAACAAAAGGCTGCCCCTCAATGATGACTGGAATATCTAAAACATAAACATCAGCATGGCCCTGAATCTCAGCAGGGAGATTAACCGATGAATCCGTAATAACTGCAAGAGACATCTTAGAACTCCAAGTTGATACCTGGGCGATCCAAGGCAATTTCAGTTACTTCATAAGTCAAACGTTGAAGCGTATCCAAGAGCGGTGCAGCCAAGGCTTCTGCTTCTTCTTGTGAGAAGTCTTTTGGTTCATTGACGATACGGTTTTGAATATGGTCCATTTGAGAAACAATCCCTGAGATAACAAACTCATCACGGACAATCATAAATTGCAAAACAGCTACAACAGACGTATTGTTAGCTTCTTCATCTTTATTGTGCAACTGGAAAGTTACTTCAACATTTGTTTTAGGCACACCATTCTCTTTTTCCCACTCATGGTTACGAACATCATAGTGGTAACGGTTAACAAATACTTTTTCGCGAATTAAATCCATTAGTCATATTCTCCTTGATACAATTACTCTTTATTATAGCATAAATATGCTTTATTATGGGAATATTATTGACAGAAAAATGAGTATTTAGACTGAGTTTGACAGTAATAATAATCACTAGAAAAGTAGGAGCTTTGATTTAGGTCTAAGAACACTAAAATAAGGCTCCTTCATCAGAAAAGAGCCTTACATTGACAGCTAACAATCCCTCAAAGAACGTTTCTGCTGTCCCTGTTCATCAAAATTCTCAGGAGACAACCAATTCTCAAATCGTTTCTTAAGTACTAGCCACTCACTGTCAATAATCGAGAACCAGTCCGTATCACGGCTACGTCCCTTATAGATAGCATGGTTACGAAAACGCCCCTCATAGGTGAACCCTAAACGCATGGCAGCATTGGCAGAAGGGCGGTTGAGACTATCACATTTCCACTCATAACGACGATAGTTAAGATCTTCAATGACATATTTCATAAGCAGGTATTGAGCTTCTGTAGCTGCTCGAGTCTTTTGTAAGGCAGGTGCTAAAATCACTCGCCCCATCTCAACACTGCGATTTTTCGGTGTAATAGCCATGAGTGAAAAGGTTCCTAGAACCTTACCTGAAGCCTTATCTCTGATGGCAAAGAAATAAGGATTCTGGGATTGCTCATAATCCTCTAAACACTGACGTACAGCTTCTTCAGATTCAAAAGGGTCCGCATACATATAGGTCCAATCCGAAAGAATCTGATTAGTAAAGTAAAAGTCTAAAATGTCCTCATAATGCTCTGCCACTGTCAAATGTTCAACGCTACAATAACGACCTTCTAATAGAGCAACATCTGGCATTTTACCTGGACTGGCATCTGCTAGACTTGGCCCTACTTCTTGTTGGTAGTGATTTAAAGGCATAGGATTCTCCTTTTTTCATAAAGAAAAGCCTACACAAAAGTGCAGACTTTAGCTTAATTATTTAGCAACTGGGTATACAGATACTTGTTTTTTGTCGCGACCTTTACGTTCGAAACGTACAACACCTTCAACTTTAGCGAAGAGTGTATCGTCACCACCACGGCCTACGTTTACGCCTGGGTAGATGTGTGTACCGCGTTGACGGTAAAGGATTGATCCACCTGATACAGTTTGTCCATCAGCTGCTTTAGCACCAAGACGTTTAGCTTGTGAATCACGACCATTGGAAGTAGAACCCCCACCTTTTTTGTGGGCGAAAAGTTGCAAGTTTTCAAGAGTTTTCAACATAAGATTGTGTCCTTTCTTAGTGATTAGTCGCTAACTTACGCGTTGATAGCGTTGATAACAACTTTTGTATAAGGTTGACGGTGACCTTGTTTACGGTGGCTACCTTTTTTAGGTTTGTATTTGAAAGTAACAACTTTCTTTTGTTTACCTTGTTTTTCGATAGTTCCGACAACAGTAGCTCCCTCAACAACTGGAGTACCTACTACAGTTTTATCACCACCGACAAGAACAACTTCGTTAAAAGTTACTTCTGATCCAGCTTCAGCGTTGATTTTTTCAACGTAGATCGCTTGACCTACTTCAACTTTAACTTGTTTTCCACCAGTTTTGATGATTGCGTATGTGCTCATGATGCACCTCCTATTAAAATTTTTAATGTGTCTGAGGTTTCCCTCTGTGAAGACTCGCCTAGTACTGCGGGGCCGAACCCACTTGTAAACAGTAGTCGTGCGGTTGCACAGGACGTGCATTTAGTCAACGTTACAATTCTATCATTTTTTCCCTCTAATGACAAGAGAAAAAGTTATTTTGATTATTCTTATTCTGCTCATTGAAATTTATCAAAGTAGCGATTACCCTAATCAACTCTTATTCCATATCTTCCTAGGAAAGTCTTAGCTAGAGCCCGCTCCAGATCAACTAAGGAAAGGCTCTTATCCGTTGTCAAAATTTGATAGCGTTCACTTCCTTCAAAATAGAAGTGATTCAATGCCTGATAGCCATTTCGTTTATAAAATGCTAAACGTTTTAGACGTTGAGCCCGATTAGAGACTTGCTCCTCATCCATAGGTTCAATCGTAAGCACACACGGTCGTTCTCCTGCTTTTTTCTTAACTTGTGCCAAAATCTGACTACCGTAACCCTGAGACTGTTTACTTTCCTCAACCGCAAGAAAGAGTAGGTAGACCAGGTTATCAGTACAAATTGCATAGGTAAAACCAATAAAAACTTCTTGATCAAAATAAGCCAAGAAAGATTGTCCATTTTTCAAACTGTTCCAAGACAATTGCCAGAGTGGGAGCCTCTCCTCCACAGGAAAAGCCGCTTCATAAAGTGAAGCGACCTTCTTGAATGTTGGTGTCAGAGGATAAATGTTACGAACCTCTAGTGTCATTTCCCTAACCAATAACCTTCTTATAATCTTCTGGTGTCGCCACATGAGCATGCTCACGTTGACGATCAAGCAAGTGACTAAGGAAGTCACGGTTGCCCAAAGCTTCTTTAAGGGTTTGTTTAAATTGCCCAGCATTCATAGCTGAGAAAATATTGCTTGGTGCAGTATAATCTGGACCATGGCTTGTGTTCGTGAAAGCCAGGATAAGCAGGTTATTTTCAAAGGCAGCACGTGTCGCTGACAGGATTTCATTTTGGTGGTTAATATCTAAATAGAAATCAGCCTCTTGATAGAGACGCTTAACCTGTTCTGTTGTAATATTCGGATAAAGGCTAACATTACTATATTTAGCTAAATCCATCAAACGACTTGACATTTCAGTGATTGCACCAATATGGTAGTGCATGGTAGGCACTTCACTAACAATGTTTTCCAAGTGTTCAATCTGATCTGAGTTGGTCAAGATCAGTGCTTGATTTTGGAAATTATTCTGACGAGCAAATGGATACATGAATCCGAGAAAGGCCACGCGAGAAGCCTGCTCTGGACTAACCAACTTTAGAAGATTCGTATATGCCGTGTATTCTTGCACTACAATCTTAGTTTGACGGTGATTGCTATCAAGAAGGAGGCGCATATTCCCAGGGACTGAATCAGTGATAGGCTCTTGCCAGAAGAGGACATCTTGACCAGAATTCGGAAGATTCATAGCTGTCAAGAAAGGCGTTGACAAGGAGTTATAAAGGATACGTCGCAAATCATAGCCAGCTTCTTTAAGATAAAAGACTACAAACTCCGATTTGTTTTTGAAAATGTAGACCTTGTCTTTCCAATTCAAGATAACGTCTTTGGTCAAATGGTTAATGACGATAACTTCCTTGTTATCTGGAGTGAAATAACTAGTAATGGTCGCTTCTTGCTTAACATTGTAAGTTGTTTGTGAGAAACGATAACCCTTATTATTGTAGCGATCAGTCACACGCAGGCGACCTGACTCATCATACCAATCCACAGCTTTAACTAGACGCTGATGAGCAGGATGTGCATAGTGAATATGACCACGTTTCTTATCAAAACGGAAGATTTCCGCGTTGCTATTTGTTCCTAAAATTTCCCAGTAATCAGGCACAGGAACCTGATTAAAGTAAAGTGCAGAACCATGAACCTTGTCAAAACCAGTGAAATAAAGGTAAGGTGAGGTCACATCACTAGGCAGAAAGCCATCATCTGAAAGACAAACTGTTGTATTTACATAGCCAGCAACAATCAGCGAGTAATGGAGATCCCAACTACCTTGACTATAGTTCTCAAATAAATTAATCATGATTAGTCATCTCCTTTACTAAGTTAAGCCACTTCTGCTCGATTTCCTCTGTCAAAAAGCCTTTGGCGATATCATAAGAGACTTGATGAACATGATCTAAATCTGAACGATTGAAGAAAGCTACAATTTTCTCTGCCAAGGCAGCCACAATAGCAAGCTCGTCATCTTTTT
The DNA here is from genome assembly GCF_001837325.1 of Streptococcus sp. HMSC065H07. Lineage (NCBI taxonomy): Bacteria > Bacillati > Bacillota > Bacilli > Lactobacillales > Streptococcaceae > Streptococcus > Streptococcus sp. HMSC065H07. The sequence goes on along the minus strand of NZ_KV832038.1, from coordinate 33,566 downwards.
CAAATCGAGGGATGAGGTAACCATTTTCATTATCCTTGATAAAAGTTTGGTTCCCATAACGGACATCAAAACCAATCATACCAAGGCCCGATCCAACAGCTTCTAGAAGTGTCAAGCCAAAACCTTCACTCTTAGAACCTGATAGGTAAAGTTCGTAATCCTTGTAGACTTCTGTTAAATCTTGGTGACCCTTAAGATGGATGTAATCCTGAGCGTGATTTTCCTCGATAATGGCCTTAAGCTTAGCTTCTTCAGCACCTGTACCAAAGATATCAAAGTTCACTTGTGGAAGACTTTCTTTAGCCTTAACAACAGCCTTAGCCAACCAATCTACGTGTTTTTCATTGGCCAAACGTGAAGCTGTGATGATTGAGAATGGTTTACGCTCTCCCTCAGGCTCTCTCAGTTTATCCAAACTTCCCACAGGAATCGTTACGATATTAGGTGTAAATGGTGTGTATTTGTTGAACTGATCTAGCATAATGCTACGTTGACGCTCTGTCGCTGTGATGAAGAAATCAACCTTATCTGCATTGCTGAATTGGTACTCATAGAAGTTATTCCAAAGAATAGTCTTGTCTGTCACAGCATTTTCACTAAAGTGCTCTGCATGGACAACAACTCCAAGCTTAGCAGGTTTAGTATTACGGAAAACAGCCTGTCCCGTACCAGTGGCACGGTCCAAGATAACGATATCCTGATCAGTTAGACCAAGTTGCGACATGAAGTAGGCGATAAATTCATGTTTAGATGACAAAATCTTATCTGGGAAACGGAAGACACTATCCTTACCATCAACAATTTCATCATAAGCAACACTACCATCCTCATTGAAGAAACGACGTTGATAGAGGTGGGCCTTGTTATCTACAGGGGTGTAGTACTCCGTGAACATCTTAGTGTAAGAGTAAAAGTCTTTACGAATTAAGCAACCACGCGATACTTTTTCCACACGGTGAACGATATCTTCACCCTCTTTACGCAAGTAGGCTGCATAAAAAATATCTTCCTTGGCACAAAAGAGCTTAACCACCTTGCCATTAATCTCACGACGCGTGATGTCATAAGGTATTTCCTTTTCCAAATCCTTGACAGTATAGGTCGTTGGAGCAATTTTCAGGTCTGTAAAATAGCTGTACAGCCAGATGACGTCTTCATCTTCAAACCCCATGTTACGGGTCAAATCTGAAAGATTGTCCTGCAGGAACATATCCATAAAGACAAATTTGGCCTTAATACCTGTGTTTTTGAAAATTGTAGAACGATAGGCCTGGGCGTACTCAACACCACTTGATGCCCAACCGATTCCTAAATTGATGTTATAAACAGTCATGTATTTTCCTTTCTGGGTAAAAGCTCAACATCGACATTTCTTTTTGGACATACCTAACTCTAGTAGCACCTAAATACTACTATGTTAGTACTATATCCTCCTAGACTAGAGCAAGTCTTCAATAAGTGTATCCACTTCGTCTTGCGCTTCTTCAATAGGTGTGATTTCAGTCACCATGATTCCCGCAACCGCACGTTCAACCAAGGCTTCAACATCCATACGACGTTCATATTGTTCAACGTTTTTGATTTTTGGATTAGTCTTTGGACGGTCAGGTGCAAAGATAGTACAGCAATCCTCAAAAGGTTGGATGGAAATGTCAAAGGTATCAATTTTTTGTGCCAAATCAATGATTTCCAACTTGTCCATAGTGACAACTGGGCGAATCACTGGCGTACATGTAACAGCATTAATCGCCTGCATAGACTCCATAGTCTGACTGGCAACCTGACCAAGACTCTCACCATTGATAATCACAAGACCTCGACGTTCTTCTCGAATGCGGTCAGTAATACGCATCATAAAACGACGCGTCAAGGTCATCAAATAAGCCTCAGGTGCTTTTTCTTTGATTTCCTCTTGAATTTCAGTAAATGGTACTTCGATGAACTGAATATTACCACCAAACTTGGTCAACTTACGGGTCAAATCTTGAGCCTTTTTCAGTGCACCAGGGCTAGTGTAAGGAGGACTTGCAAAGTGAACAGCCTCAATATCTACACCACGTTTAAGAGCTAAGTAACCTGCCACTGGCGAGTCAATCCCGCCTGAAAGCATGAGCATTCCTTTGCCTGCAGTCCCTACAGGTAATCCACCTGCTCCCTTAATTTCCTCATGAGAAATATAAGCGGCCTCAGCACGAATTTCTACCTTCAGATTGACATCTGGCCCCTTCATCTGGGCCTTGATGTCAGGCAATACATCAAATACAGCATTTCCTAAAGTAAGGTTGAGCTCGCGACTATCTAAAACAAAGTCGTGATCACTACGTTTGGCAGTCACCTTAAAGGTAAGGCCGTCACGATAGAGCCCAGTCATAATATCTTGAACAGCCTTTTTCAAGACCTCGACATCTTTTTCAAACTTGTAAACAGGACTAAAGGCTTGAATACCAAAAATTTGCTTCAAAGACTCTGCTACTGGCTCATAGTCTGTACCGTTGAGGTAGATGTGACCACGGTCTCGGTCAAAAGTCACTTTAACATCTGGATAGATGGATAGAACATCCTTGATGTTATTTCTAAGTTTATTGATAAAGCGCATACGGTTTTTGCCCTTGGTAGACAATTCACCATAGCGAACCATAATTTCTGAATATGTTAGTGTCATTCCTTTTCCTTTTAAATTTGAATTTAGTTTTATTGTTTAATCGATTAAATCTTGCTATCTCACTTTTTGTGTCTTGGCGTAGACCTGCTTGAAAATCGTGAGGAACTGTTCCACCTGTCCCATATCATTGTCATCATCAAGACTGATACGAACGGCCGTTTGAGCTAACTTAGTCGGTACACCCATAGAAATAAGGGTTCCCGCTGGTTTACCCGCCTTAGATGAACATGCTGATGTCGTTGAAATGTAAATTTGATGCTCTTCAAAAGCATGGACAATAACTTCACCTCGAACACCCTTGATTCCAAAGGTCAAAATATTGGGAGCAAAACCCTCACCCTCACCTGAGAAAATAGAAATGTCCTCGTACTTAGCCAATTCGTCAAAGATAATCTTTTTCATCTTGGCAATTTTAGGAAGAGAAAATTCCTCTTTGTCAGTTACCAAGCGCAAGGCCTTGGCCATACTCGCAATGCCGGCAACATTTTCAGTCGTTGAACGAAAATCTTTTTCTTGGCCACCACCAGTTAAGAGTGGCGTAATCTTTTTCCCTGCCTTTTTGTAGACAAAACCGACACCACGAACAGCATGAAACTTGTGACCAGAAAAAGTCGCAAAATCTACACGGTCAGTTAAATAGGACGATAGTGGAATCTTTCCAATAGCCTGGACAGCATCCACATGAAAAGATATGGTAGGCTCATTAACCAAGAGATCTGAGATGGCTTGAATAGGTTGAATTGATCCGATTTCATTATTAACAGCCATAACCGAAACCAAGATTGTGTCAGGGCGTAATAATCCAGCAAGAGCTTCAACATCCACAAACCCTTGCTCATTTACTGGTGCATAAGATACCTCGAAACCATGTTCTGAAAGCCATTTGGCAGATTCTTTTACCGCAGGGTGTTCAATATCAGAAACAATGATGTGATTGCCGTAAGGCTCTTTTTCGAAAGCTACACCTTTGATGACCCAGTTATCACCTTCGGTTCCTCCAGACGTAAAGAAAATCTCATCGGCTGATTTTCCAATGAGTTCCGCAACTTGCTTACGAGAAGCCTCCAAAATACGTGTCGCAGATGTTCCTAATTGGTGTAGGCTGGATGGGTTCCCAAAAATTTTAGTAGCCACTTCTTGATAGGTTCTAAGTGCCTCTGGATAAGGCACCGTCGTGGCCGAATTATCAAAATAAATCATGATTTTTCCTCGATTTTTATTTACTATTTATTATAGCATAATTTTTTTAGCAATTTTTGCGAGAAAATCATATAATAGAAAGTACGAAATATTTTTAAGGAGAGCATCATGTCTGAAAATTACTCACGCCGTAATCATTCATCAAAAGAAGAAAAAAAATCTGCACCAAAGGTGACTGAACACGTTACAAAAGGCTTTACTGCCTTCCAAAAAGTCCTTACTGCTGTCGGGACAATCTTGTCAATCATTGTAGCTTCAATCACTATCATGAATTTTACATCATCTAAAAATAAGGACACTTCTGATTCATCATCCAATCAGTCAACTGTAGTCATTAAAGAGGGTAACAATAAGACCCAAGAATCTAGCACTTCTTCATCTAGCTATGGAAATACGACTGATTCCGACACAGCAACAAGTAGCCAAGCAGGAACTAACACCTATTCTTCATCAGCAGATACAACAACTGGTGGCAATACGACTACTTCTTCATCAGCAGCTACTGCAGACACAACATCTGGCAATGCGACTACTGGTGGTGCAACAACTGGTGACGCCGCTTCTAACTAAGACATGTAAAAGGCTAGGAAACCCTGCCTTTTTTCTATAATCCTATGAACTATACAGAAACTCTAAATTTTATCCATTCTTTCAAGGGCAATGGCCGTCGCCCTCAACTCGAACGTATGCGTTGGCTTTTGAAACAAGCCGGAAACCCTCAGACTCACTTTCCAACGGTACATATTGTCGGGACCAACGGTAAGGGATCAACAACAAGCTACCTACAAAATATCCTAACAAAGTCAGGCTATCAGGTCGGGACCTTTACCTCACCTTATATTACTCGTTTCAACGAACGTATTAGTATAAACGGCACAGAAATCCCTGATAAGGATTTGATTAGCCTTGTCGAGAAAGCTCAGGTTCTTCTTGATGATTTAGAAGAGCACACTGCTTTTGACCGACCAACGGAATTCGAGTTGGTCACCTTACTCATGTTCCTCTACTTCGACCTTAAACAGGTTGATATGGCTATCATTGAAGCAGGTATTGGTGGACGCCTTGATTCGACCAATGTCCTTTCGCCAGAGCTTGTCATCTGTACTTCAATTGGCTTTGATCACACTGAAACCTTGGGCAATAACCTTTTGGACATCTCCAATCATAAAGCAGGCGTCATGCGAGAAAACACACCTATCTTACTTGGTCGTGTCTCTGCAGAAGTTGAACATTTTTTCAACCAAAAATCACATGACCTACAAGCTCCTTTAGCCGTCATTGATAGGGAAATTCAGCTGCTTCCGAAAGACAACCAAACGATCCAAGTTTCTTATGACCATTGGGAAAGTCCAGATCTTAAGCTACCAATGCTAGGACGACATCAAGAAAACAATGCTGGGTTAGCTGTCACTGCTGCCCATCTCTTGACTCCAACATTTCCTAAGATTACTAATAAGAGCATTCAAGATGGTATTTGTGACACACACTGGCCTGGTCGTAGTGAGTGGATAGGAAACAATATTTATCTAGACGGTGCCCATAACCCTCAAGGAATTGCCAGCTTAAATCAGGTACTAAAAGATAACTTTACCAATCGTAAAATCCACATCCTCTTTGCAGGACTGAGACGAAAACCTTTAGCAAACTTACTAGAAGAATTGAAAGATTATGATATTACGGTAACCAGCTTTGACTTTTTTGAAGCACTGCCCTTGGATGACTATCCTCAAAACTTCAAATGTGCGGCCGACTATAGAGAATGGCTAGCAAAAGCTGAATCAGCAGATTCTGATGACCTATTTGTTGTCACAGGATCCCTTTACTTTATCTCAGAAGTAAGAAACTACTTATTAAACGAAAGAAAGGCCTAAAGGTCTTTTTTATTTAGACAATATACAGTTACACACAAAATATAGGTTGTTATTTGAACATAAAGAAAAGTCTATCTATTTGGCTAGACAGACTTCACCCTTTTATCTCATCGTTACAAATTCTTCTGAACCGGTTGGATGAATGGTTTCCATAGCCAAAAAGGCTATGGAAATTCGCAAGGGACTTCCTTGCGATCACTTTCAATTGAGGCCATTCAGACATAAAGAAAAGTCTATCCATTTAAGTAGACAGACTTCACCTTTTTATCTCATCGTTACAAACTCTTCTGAACCGGTTGGATGAATGGTTTCCATAGCCAAAAAGGCTATGGAAATTCGCAAGGGACTTCCTTGCGATCACTTTCAATTGAGGCCATTCAGACACAAAGAAAAGTCTATCCATTTAGGGGGACAGACTTCACCTTTTTATCTCATCGTTACAAATTCTTCTGAACCAGTTGGATGAATGGCAACCGTATTATCAAAATCAGCCTTAGTTGCTCCCATCTTAATAGCCACAGAGAAGCCTTGAATCATCTCATCGACACCATACCCAATACCGTGAAGACCGATGATTTTTTCATCCTCACCTAGTGTTACTAATTTCATGGTTGACGGCTGACGATTATCTCCAAGAGCCGTATACATTGGAGTGAAACTAGATTTATAGACCTTGATATTCTCCGCACTATATTTAGCAATTGCTTTTTCCTCAGTCAAACCAACAGAACCAATGACTGGGTGGCTAAAGACCACAGTGGCTACATCAGTGTAATCAAGCTTAGCATCGGCTTTATTGTTGAAGAGTCGCTCTGATAATTGACGTCCCGCCTTGACTGCAACTGGCGTCAAATCTAGTTTACCAGTCACATCTCCCAGAGCATATATACCAGGAACAGATGTATTTTCAAAGGCGTCTGAATAAATGTTACCTCGTTCAGTCAACTCAACGCCTGTCTTTTCAAGACCAAAACCAGAAGTATTGGCTACACGTCCAATGGCCCAAATGAGGCAATCAACAGTGATCGTTTCTCCATTGTCAAAGCTAATGGTCAAAGAATCGTCATCATTTTTCACTACTTCTGTAGCATTAGCATGCGTGTGAAGGGTCGGACCTGATTTAGCCATCTCATCGACTAAGACATCGATAATATCCTTGTCAAAGGTACGTAATGGGCGATCCTTACGAACAAAGAGATGCGTGTCACTTCCAAGAGCATTGAGAACACCAGCAACCTCAACGGCGATATAGCCAGCACCGATAACAGCTGTACGTTTTGGTACCTCATCTAACTCAAAGAAACCATCAGAAGTAATCCCATATTCACTACCTGGAATATTTGGATAAAGAGCATGACCACCTGTCGCAATAAGGATATGGGGTGCTGTATAAAGCTCCCCCGCCACTTCAACCGTATGAGGGTCAACAAATCTTGCATACTCGTAGACACGTTCAACGCCATTGCTGTCAAAACCACGCTCATAAGAACCATGGATACGGTCGATATAAGCCTGACGATTGGCCTTAAGCCTTGCAAAATCAAACTTATTAACCGTCACATCAAAGCCATACTCGCCCGCATAGCGGTGAAGAGTCTCAGCAACCTGAGCACCATACCACATGACCTTTTTAGGCACACAACCCACATTGACACAGGTACCGCCGACCTCTTTTCCTTCAAAGAGAATAACCTTAGCGCCGTGCATAGCAGCACGATTAGCACTGGCAATCCCGCCAGAGCCACCACCAATGACAATATAATCGTATTCTTTTACCATATTTTACCTCTTATGTTTCTTTATACAGCGTATTAGCTACTAGATAAGCCATTTCTGCCTATACTTTATCATAAAATAGGTACCCTGACAAAAATCTGCTACGACAGTACTTTTAGTAAACTAAAAGCACCTTTAGGCGCTCTCATAAATTTAATATTATTGTGCTACCACAGATACTACATAAACAAAGCTATCTGTCCCCTCACGCAACACTAGTGTAGCACTGTCTGCATTTTTCAAAGATTCTCCTACACTTTTTGTTGTTCGTAATTGAAAATCTCCTACTTTTCCGTCAGGGTCTGCCCCACTTATAAATATATTGTAATATGTCCTATCACCATTCATTCCCCAGTTATCCTTGGAAACCAAAGATGCCGTAATTTTATATTTCTTATTAGTTTCTAATTGTCCCATATCAAAACTGCTAGTAAATTCATCAGCAGACAACTCGGTTATGTCATTTAGAGATGAGCTAGATGACATAATTGAAGAGGAACTGGAGCTACTAGTCGAACTTGAGGATGAACTAGAGCTACTAATCAAACCTGAAGAGGAACTCCGAGCTGTAGTAGAATTTTCACTTCCTACTAAATACTCATCGTTGACAGATATTAGACTCGATTCTTCACCATGTCGTGCCCCAGAGAGTCCTGTTAATATACCAATAATTCTGGCAAAAATCGTGAGCATAACAAAAATCAAGACAACAAACTTCCACCAACTTATTTGATTATTTTTATTTGGTTTTATCATAAACCTCCAGAAGGAATCAAACACATTTTTAAATGACCTAAAGAACTTGTAAATAGGTGATTGTTTCTGATTATTTTTCAAAACATTCTCCTTAAATTATATTTTAAGATATATTATAGCATAAACATTTTGTTGAATTATCTAAAAATATAAGAAAAACTTATACAAAATTTTATCCAACTAAAAAACAACCCCGAACTCAACGAGATTGTTTAATCATATCTTATTTATCAAGTGGTTTGCGGAGGAATCCGAAAAGGATACCTGATACCACAGCACCAATCAAGATGAAGAGAAGGTAGAGAAGGGCATTTGATGTGAGGGCAATAACGAAGATACCTCCGTGTGGTGCCATCAATTTGATTCCTGCCATACCTACAAGAGCACCTGTAAGAGCTGAACCGACGATAAAGCTTGGGATAGCGCGTGCTGGGTCAGCTGCACCGAATGGGATTGCACCTTCAGTGATGAATGAGAGTCCCATAACGATGTTTGTCAAACCAGAGTTGCGTTCTTCTTCGGTAAATTTATCTTTAAATAAGAGTGTCGCTACAAAGACTGCCAATGGAGGAACCATACCAGCTGCCATAACTGCTGCCATAACAACTGAACCACCTGAAGTCACTGTTGCTGCGAGAGTACCTGTACCAAAGACATAAGCTGCTTTGTTGACTGGTCCACCCATATCCACTGCCATCATACCACCAACAAGGAGACCAAGTAGTACGGCTGAGCTTCCTGACAAGCTTGACAAGAAGTTATTAAGACCAGTATTGATTGCTGCCATTGGGATATTCACTGCCAACATCAAGAAACCTGTAGCAAATACACCTAGAAGTGGCAAGAGCAAGATAGAACGGATTCCTTCAAGAGCACGTGGAATACCTGCCAAGAGTTTACGAAGAACGAGGATAACACCACCTGCAAGGAAACCACCAACAAGAGCTCCAAGGAAACCTGAAGATACACCAGCAAGGGCAAGGGTTGCTTTACCACCTGAACCAAATGGAACACCACCAAAGGCAGCACCACTTGAAGCAATAGCACCAGCTACGAAACCTGAAACCAAACCTGGTTTTTCAGCGATAGAGTAAGCAATGTAACCTGCAAGTACTGGAAGCATGAAGCCAAAGGCAGCACCACCAATTGCTTTGAATTGAGCAGCAATTTCATGGTAAGAACCAAGTTGTGACAATTGATCTTTGGGAACACCCATGATTTGGTCGAGCAAGAAGGCAAGCGCAATCATGATACCACCACCGATAACGAATGGAAGCATTTGTGAGACCCCACTCATCAAGTGTTTATAGAAGGCACCACCAAGGCTCAATTTCTCACTTGATTCTTGAGCAGCTCCAGCATTTTCAGCATGGAAAACTTCAGCTTTTCCATCCAAGATGTTTTGGATTAATTCTTGAGGTTGACGGATACCTGCTGCAACTGGTTTAGAAAGCAATTTTTTACCATCAAAGCGTGCTGTTTCAACTGCCTTGTCTGCTGCTACGATAACACCTACAGCCTTTCTGATTTCTTCAGCAGTCAATGGTGTTCCGACACCTGACGCACCGTTAGTTTCAACACGAACATTGACTCCCATTTCTTCACCTGTTTTAATCAGTGATTCTTCAGCCATGTAAGTGTGAGCAATACCAGTTGTACAAGCTGTTACAGCTACGATAAGTGGTTTATCGCTTGAAGCTGCTTCTTTAACAGCTTGTGCTTTCTTAGCTTCCTCAGCCTGTGCTTCTTCTTCACCCGTATTGAAAGCAGCAATCACTTCATCTGGAGAAGTCACCTTACGCAAACGATCTGCAAAACCATCTTGCATAAGATATTTTGACAACTCAGCAAGGGCTGCCAAGTGAGTGTCATTTGCTCCCTCTGGAGCAGCAATCATAAAGAAGAGGTCTGTAGGTTGACCATCAAGTGATTCGTAATCTACACCTTTATTAGATTTAGCAAAAAGTACTGTTGCTTCTTTTACTGCAGCATTTTTACTGTGTGGCATAGCGATTCCATCACCCAAACCAGTTGATGTTTGTGCTTCACGAGCCATAATACCTGCTTTGAAAACATCAAAGTCAGTCACAACACCGTTGTCAACCATGCTGTTAATCATTTCATCGATAGCAGCTTCTTTTGTAGTTGCTTGAAGGTCAAGCAACATTACTTTTTTGTTCAGTAAATCCTGAATTTTCATAGTTTTTCTACCTCTACTTTATTGTATGTTTCTTTAATAAATTCAATTGTCGCTAAGTCATCTGAGAAAGCCGTAGATGTTCCACATGCTACTCCCCACTTGAGAGCCTCAATTGGATCACCTGATTTAACAAACTCACCAGTGAAACCAGCAACCATTGAGTCACCCGCACCAACAGAGTTTTTAACTGTCCCCTTAATTGGTTTGGCAAAGTAAGCAGCCTCTGGTGTGACAAGCAGAGCTCCATCACCTGCCATTGAGATGATAACGTTCTGTGCACCCTTAGCAAGGATTTCACGCGCATATTTTTCAACATCAGCCAAACCATTAAGTTTGACATTGAAAATAGCTTCTAACTCATGGTTATTTGGTTTTACCAAGAGTGGTTGGTAGGCCAAGGAATCAAGCAAGGTTTGACCTTCAAAGTCACAGACAACCTGTGCACCAGTTTCACGCACTAGTGGAATCAATTTGTTATAGACCTTGTTTCCAAGATTGCTTGGTGCTGATCCAGCAAAAACAACCACATCATCAGCACTTACACTTGAAAGAACTGCTTCCAATTCAGCCAATTGATACTCATTAATGACAGGTCCTGCACCGTTAATTTCAGTTTCTTGGTCAGCCTTGATTTTAACATTAATACGTGTGTCTTGATCCACAGCTACAAACTTGGTTTTAATACCTTCTGCATCCAAACCATCTGTAACAAAACGTCCTGTAAAACCACCGATGA
>NZ_KV832038.1:0-22265 GCF_001837325.1 Streptococcus sp. HMSC065H07 | reverse complement strand
CAAAACGTCCTGTAAAACCACCGATGAAGCCCGTTGCAGTATTATCGACACCTAAACGTTGCAAAATACGACTAACATTAATCCCCTTACCGCCAGCGAACTTATCATCACTCTCCATGCGGTTAACTTCACCAATCTCTACTTTGTCGATACGAACAATGAAGTCGATTGATGGATTCAGCGTTACAGTATAAATCATACTTCAATAACCCTCGTTTTCTCTTTTAATTCTTTTAGGAGCTCTTCTTCCGAAGCATTTGTAATTATGGTTACTTTCTCGACCTCGGCTACCTTAGCATAGGTAATCTGACCAAGTTTAGAGGCATCCGCTAGAACATAAGCTTTTTGCGCATTAGCTATAACCGTCCGTTTAATAACTGCCTCTTCCATGTCTGGGGTGGTGAAATAATTAGCATCAACGCCATTAGCACCAATGAAAGCACAATCAAAATTCAGTTGCCTGATTTGCTCTTGAGCAGTACTTCCAATAGACGCATCCGTTGAATGTTTAACCTTTCCTCCAACAATCCTAGTGCTAACACCAAGATCTACAAGCTTAACAGCATGATGGATAGAATTAGTCACAACCGTTACCTGACGATTAGCCAAATGTGGAATCAAAAGTTCATTTGTTGTACTAGCCTCTAGAAAGACGACATCACCTTCCTTAATCAAATCGGCAGCATAACCAGCTAACTGAGCCTTTTCTTGAACGTTTCTAATAGCTTTTTGACTATTGGCAATTTCTTCCTTTAGACCATGAATGCTTTCAGCACCGCCATGAACACGTTTAAGTTGGCCATCTGCCGCTAACTCATCCAAGTCGCGACGAATCGTCGACTCGGAAGTATCACTTAACAAAACAGTTAGGTTTTCCAAAGTGACAAAACCATCTTGTTTCAACTGAGACAAGATAATCTGCTTACGTTCAGACTTTAGCATAATCTCTCCTTCTGTAATCGTTTACAAAATCTATTATACTAAATTTTTAATAGCTGTCAACTAGAAACAGTCAAAAAAAATCAAAATATTTCATTATAAAATACTTATCTACCAAAATGACGCAATTTGATAAGAAAGTTCTTACATTTTCAAAAATAATACTCCTTTCAGTATGAAGGGCAAAATAAAAAAGCCTTTCGGCTCTCTTATCTTATTTAGCATAGTCAACCGCACGGAATTCACGAATGACTGTAACCTTAATATTTCCTGGGTAATCCAAATTCTTCTCAATTTGTTCACGTACCTTGTGAGACAAGATCGTAACTTCATCATCCGAGATTTTGTTTGGATGAACCATAATACGAATTTCACGACCAGCTTGAAGGGCGAAGCTTGTTTGAACACCGTCAAAGCTTGATGCAATTTCTTCCAAATCACGAAGGCGTTTGACATAATTCTCAACAGATTCATTACGAGCCCCTGGACGAGCCGAACTCAAAGCATCTGCTGCTGCTACAATAACTGCAATGACGCTCTCAGGTTCTACATCGCCATGGTGGCTGGCAATAGCGTTAACCACAACTGGATGTTCTTTGTACTTACGTGCAAACTCAGCACCAATCTCTACGTGGCTACCTTCGACTTCTTTGTCAATGGCTTTCCCCATATCGTGAAGGAAACCAGCACGACGAGCGAGGGCAACATTCTCACCCAATTCACCAGCCATGATACCTGCTAGTTTACCAACTTCAACTGAGTGACGAAGTACGTTTTGACCATACGACGTACGGAACTGCAAGCGTCCCATAATCTTGATCAAATCAGGGTGAAGATTCATAGCGCCAATTTCGTAGGCTGCCTCTTCACCATATTCACGGATACGGTTATCCATTTCCTGACGGCTCTTCTCAACCAACTCTTCAATACGAGCTGGATGGATGCGTCCATCCTTAATCAAGGCTTCGAGAGTCATACGTGCAATTTCACGACGAACGGGATCGAAACCAGAAAGGACAACTACTTCTGGAGTATCGTCAATAATAACGTCAATACCTGTTAGACTTTCAAGCGTACGGATGTTACGCCCCTCACGCCCAATGATACGACCTTTCATATTGTCATCTGGAAGGTGGACAGTCGTTACTGTTTGTTCAGTAACATAATCTCCAGCCAAGCGTTGCATAGCTTGCGCCAACAAATTTTTGGCTTTCTTATCAACAGTATCTTTAACCTGTGCTTCTGCATCTTTGATACGTGTTGCAATCTCATGAGTCAAGTTATTCTCAGTTTCTGTTAAGATTACCTCACGCGCTTCTGCAATGGTCATTTGACCAACACGTTCAAGTTCAGCCTGCTTCTCAGCCTCCAACTGAGTCACATTCTCTTCACGCTCATTAAGATGTTTAGATTTGTCAGCAAGACTCTGCTCTTTCTTCTCGAGGGCAAGTTCTTTACTTGATAGATTTTCATCCTTACGATCAAGGCTAGTGGCACGTTCTGTCAAACGATTTTCCATCTGTTTAAGCTCTTGACGTTCAGATTTGAATTCTTTTTCAATATCTTCTCGATATTTTCTAGCTTCCTCTTTTGCTTCTAACAAGAACTCTTTACGTTGAGCCTTACTCTCACGTTCAGCAGTCACACGCAGATGATCTGCATCATGCTCTGCCTGACTACGAAGGTTCACAGCGTCTTGTTCTGCCTTTAGCAAGGTAGTTTCTGCTTGTTCCTTAGCTTTGCTAAGTTTAATAGAAATTGCTAAATATCCAACGACTAAACCAATGAGTGCAAAGACAACTAAAATTATCATGTTTATCATGTCTTTACCTCAACTTTTCTAAGGTTTCCCTAAAGAAAACCGTCTTCTAGTGTATCATATTTATAGCGATTTCTCAAATATATACTAGAACTTTAAACTGATTTTATGGTATCATAACTCTATTAGAATAGGGAGGTATTACCATGCCAAAAGACGTTACTGTTGAAAGTTTTGAACTTGATCACACCATTGTAAAAGCACCTTATGTCCGTCTTATTTCTGAGGAAGTTGGACCTAAAGGAGATATCATTACAAACTTTGATATCCGTTTGATTCAACCTAATGAAAATAGTATTGACACAGGTGGTCTTCACACTATCGAACACCTACTCGCTAAACTGATCCGTCAACGTATCGATGGACTTATTGATTGCTCACCATTTGGTTGCCGTACAGGCTTCCATATGATTATGTGGGGTAAACAAGATCCTACAGAAATTGCTAAAGTTATCAAATCTAGTCTTGAAGCTATTGCTAACGAGATTACATGGGAAGATGTTCCAGGAACTACCATTGAATCTTGTGGTAACTACAAGGATCACAGTCTTCATTCAGCTAAGGAATGGGCTAAACTTATCCTTGAACAAGGTATCTCAGACCAAGCCTTCGAACGCCATACCGTTTAAAAAACATTGGGATATATCCCAATGTTTTTTTAGTATTTTCTAAAACGTTGATAACGCGCTTCAAGCAAGTCCTCTGTTGATAATTGGCTTAATTCTGCCAACTCATCTACAATTGCTGTCTTAATTGCTTCAATAATTTCACTTGTAAAGTAACCACGTTCTGGGATCACCTTATCAACGATTCCCATGTTAAGCAACTCACCTGATGTAATCTTCATCAACTCTGCTGCCTCTTCTGAACGTGAGCCATCTTTCCAGAGAATAGTCGCAAACCCTTCCGGACTCAAGATAGAGTAGATGGTATTTTCAAGCATCCAAACCTTATCGGCTACCGCCAAGGCAAGAGCTCCTCCCGAACCACCTTCACCAATGATGATGGCAATAATTGGCACCTTAAGATCACTCATTTCCATAAGGTTACGCGCAATTGCCTCACCTTGTCCACGTTCCTCTGCCCCAACACCAGGATAAGCACCTGCAGTATTGATAAAGGTAACAACTGGACGACCAAACTTTTCAGCCTGTTTCATGAGGCGAAGAGCCTTACGATAGCCCTCTGGATGAGGTTGCCCAAAGTTACGGTTAAGGTTATCTTGTAGGTTTCTACCTTTTTGGATACCCACTACAGTAACCGCTTGGCCATTTAAACGACCAATACCACCAATAATGGCACCATCGTCACGGAAATTACGGTCGCCATGAAGTTCAATAAAGTCATCGAAGATTCCTTGGGCAAAGTCCAAAGCAGTTAAACGGCCTTGGTCACGCGCTTCTTTTAAAATACGTGCTACGTCGCTCATTGAACACCTCCATGGAATGATAAGAGTGTGGCAATGGTATCAGCCAACTCTGTACGTTTAACAATGGCATCAACAAAACCATGTTCTTGAAGGAACTCAGCCTTTTGAAAATCATCTGGCAAAGTTTCGCGAACTGTGTTTTCAATGACACGACGACCTGCAAAACCAATCAAGGTTTGTGGCTCAGCTAAGATGATATCACCTTCCATGGCGAAACTTGCTGTAACCCCACCAGTTGTTGGATCTGTCAATACAGTCAAATACAACAAGCCAGCATTCGAATGACGTTTTACAGCAGCTGAAATCTTAGCCATTTGCATCAAACTCATGATTCCTTCTTGCATACGGGCCCCACCAGATGCTGTAAAAATAACAACTGGAAGTTTTTCCTCAATCGCATGTTCAAAGAGTTTAGTGATTTTCTCACCAACAACAGTTCCCATTGAAGCCATAATAAAGTTAGAATCCATAATGGCCAAGGCTGTTTTTTGCCCCTTGATAGTTGCAACACCAGTCACGACAGCTTCATCAAGACCAGTTTTTTCCTTAGTCGTTGCTAGTTTCTCCATATAACCTGGAAAATTCAATGGATTTTCAGTTTTAATACCTGTAAACAGTTCTTGGAAAGATCCCTCATCAACTGTTAAATCGAGACGTTCTTTAGCGGAAATACGGAAGGTATAAGAACAATTTGGACAAATTTTAGCTTGTCCCAAGTCCTTTTGATAAATAGCTTGTTTACAACCAGGACATTTTGCAAAAAGTTCATCTGGAACTTCTGGCACTTGGTGATCAATCCCATTACGTACAGAACGGTTAGGATTGATACGGATATACTTTTCTTTTCGATCAAATAATCCCATAAACTCTATTCCTCACGATTCTGATAAGCTGGTAGGAAGGTCTCCATCAAGAAGGAAGTGTCATAATCCCCAGCGATAACGCTACGATCTGAAATCAAATCCAACTGGAAGTCAGCATTAGTCACAACACCATCGATTTCGAGCTCGTAAAGAGCACGTTGCATCTTCATGAGCGCCTCAAATCGATTTTCTCCATGAACAATGATTTTGGCAATCATTGAATCATAGTAAGGGGGAATAGTATAGCCAGGATAGACTGCACTGTCTACACGGAGACCAACACCTCCACTAGGTAGGTAGAGATTGCTAATTTTCCCTGGACTAGGTGCAAAGTTGAACTTAGGATTTTCTGCATTGATACGACACTCAATAGCATGCCCCTTGATTTCAATATCATCTTGGGTCACAGAGAGTTTTTCACCCGCGGCAATACGGATTTGTTCTTTAACAATATCCACACCACTTACAAATTCTGTAACTGGGTGCTCAACTTGAACACGGGTGTTCATTTCCATAAAGTAGAACTGACCTGTTTTCTCATCAAGAAGGAACTCGATAGTACCCGCATTTTCATAATTAACAGCCTTAGCGGCACGGACAGCCGCTGAACCAATTTCGTGACGAAGTGTCTTACCAATAGCAACTGACGGTGATTCTTCCAAAACCTTTTGGTTATTACGTTGAAGAGAGCAATCACGCTCACCTAGGTGAACAATATTACCATAGCTATCTCCCAAAATTTGAACCTCGATATGACGAGCTGGGTAAATAACTTTTTCAATATACATCGCCCCATTACCAAAGGCTGCTTTAGCTTCTTGTGACGCAGATTCGAAAGCTGGAGCTAACTCTTCTTCAGTGTTAACCTTACGAATCCCCTTACCGCCACCACCAGCAGAAGCCTTAAGCATCACTGGGTAACCAAGACGGTTGGCAACTTCCAAAGCCTCCTCAGCTGTAAAGACTTCACCATCTGAACCAGGAATTACAGGGACATTAGCCTTAATCATTTCAGCACGGGCATTGATTTTGTCCCCCATCTTGTCCATGACTTCGCCTGAAGGGCCAATAAACTTGATGTTCATTTCTTCACAGAGAGTGGCAAATTTAGAGTTTTCACTCAAGAAACCAAACCCTGGGTGAATAGCTTGAGCCTCAGTCACAATAGCAGCTGATAGGACACGATTCATATTCAAATAAGAATCCGTTGATTTTGCAGGCCCGATACAAATAGCTTCATCAGCAAGCATAGTATGGAGAGAATCCTTATCTGCGTCAGAATAAATAGCAACCGTTTGGATACCCAATTCACGCGCTGCACGGATAATACGCACTGCAATTTCACCACGATTGGCAATCAATAATTTTTTAAACATAAAACAAGATAACATCAGACATTTTTTGATAGTCTGTGTTGATTTCCTTTCTATGTGATAGACCAATGTCTAAAGAAAAATCCTTTCCGACTGTCGCCAGAAGGATTTTCACAAAACATTAGCTTCCAATAGCAAAAGTCAAAGTACCTGATGCAGCAAGTTTACCATCGACTTCAGCCTTAGCTTCAACAACAGCAATTGTTCCACGACGTTTAACAAACTTAGCTGTCATAACAAGTTGGTCACCAGGAACCACTTGTTTTTTAAATTTAACCTTATCCATACCTGCGTAAAAGACTAATTTGCCCTTATTTTCAGGTTTAGACAATTCAAGAACACCAGCTGTTTGCGCAAGAGCTTCCATGATAAGAACGCCAGGCATAACTGGGTATTGAGGAAAATGTCCATTAAAGAAAGGTTCATTGATCGTTACATTTTTAATAGCTGTGATCTCGTCTTCTGAAACTTCTAGCACACGGTCAACCAAGAGCATTGGATAACGGTGTGGTAAAGCTTCACGAATAGCATTAATATCAATTGTCATTTGATGCGTACCAATCCTTTTCCGTAGTCAACAACTTCTTCATTCGCTACCAAGATTTCAGTAATAACACCATCTTTAGGTGCTGGCACTTCATTCATCACCTTCATCGCTTCAACGATAAGAAGCGTTTGACCTTTCTTAACAGTGTCACCAACAGAAACAAAGGCTGGTTTTTCAGGTGATGGAGACAAGTAAGCCACACCGACAAGTGGACTTTCAACCACTTCTCCTTCAGCAGCTTGAGCTGGTGCAGAAGCTTCTTCAACTGGTCTTGCTGGAGTTTCAACAGCGGCAGGTTCTGCTACTGGAGCTACTGGAGCTACTGGAGCTTGAGGAGCTGGCGCAACTACTTCAACTGTAGGAGCTACTGGGGCAGCTGTTACTGAACTTGTTTGATTTTTGCTCAAATTCAATTCTTCACCGTTATTTTTGTATGAAAATTCACGTAAAGTTGATGCATCAAATTGAGCCAATAAATCTTTGATTTCAGAAATATTCATGGATTAAGCCTCCCAACGTTTAAAAGCAAGAACAGCATTGTGTCCACCAAAACCGAAGGTATTTGAAATTGCATACTCAATATCAGCTTCTTGACCTTCACCATAAACAACATTAGCTTCGATGTAGTCAGACAATTCTTTTGTACCAGCAGTTTTCGGTACATAGCTATGACGAATAGCTTCGATTGTTGCAATAGCCTCAACTGCACCAGCAGCACCTAGCAAGTGACCTGTAAATGATTTAGTAGATGAAACTGGAACATCTTTACCAAGTACAGAAACAATGGCACCACTTTCACCCTTTTCATTAGCAGGTGTTGATGTCCCGTGAGCATTGACATAATCAACATCTTCAGGTTTGATACCAGCTTCATTGATAGCCAATTTAATTGCTTTAGCAGCACCTGAACCGTCTGGAGTTGGTGTTGTCATGTGGTAGGCATCACAGTTTGATCCGTAACCAACAATCTCAGCCAAGATGTTAGCACCACGTTTTTGGGCATGTTCCAAGCTTTCGATAACGAGAACCCCTGCACCTTCACCCATAACAAAACCATTACGGTCTTTATCGAATGGAATTGATGAACGTTCTGGATCCTCTGTTGTTGAAAGTGCTGTAAGAGCATTGAAACCACCAATACCAATCTTAGTGATTGAAGCTTCAGCACCACCAGCCAAGACAACATCATGCAAACCGAATTTAATTTCACGGAAGGCTTCACCGATTGCATCATTGGCAGAGGCACAAGCAGTCGTCACTGATTTACATACCCCTTGAGCACCAATTTTAAGAGCAATGTTACCAGCACCCATGTTTGAAAGTGCTTTAGGGATAAACATTGGTTTGATACGTTTCATCCCACGTTCGTGCATACGAATGATTTGATCTTCAAGTTCTTGAAGACCACCGATACCAGATGACACGATGACACCAACACGATCACGATCTTCTTCTTCCATGTTAAGTCCTGAATTTTCAAGAGCTTCCATAGCAGCATAAATCGCATAAAGTGAGTAAGTGTCCATACGGTTAGTATCTTTTTTCACAAAGTACTTATCGAACGGGAAATCTTGGATCTCACCAGCGTTAAAGACTGGAATTTCAGAAGCATCGAACTTCGTAATTGGTTTGATACCAATTTTACCATCATGAAGACTGTTCCAAAATTCTTCTGGTGTATTACCGATTGGTGAGGTTACGCCGTAACCTGTAACAACAACACGATTTGTAGACATATATATTCTCCTTTTGTCGGATGGATATTCTAGTAAATGATTTTTTGATATAGACATTCAATTATTGCATGGTCATACCACCATCAATAGCGATGGTTTGACCTGTGAGATATTCTTGACTAGCCAAGAATGCTGCAACTTCAGCCACTTCTTCTGCTTGACCAATACGTTTCATTGGCACTTGAGCAATCATAGCATCTTTCATTTTCTCTGGAATAGCGTCAGTCATATCTGATTCAATGAAACCAGGAGCAATAGCATTGACACGGACACCACGAGCCGCAACTTCACGCGCAACTGATTTTGTAAAACCAATCAAACCAGCTTTTGAAGCCGCATAGTTAGCTTGACCAATATTCCCCATGAGACCTACAACAGATGACATATTGATGACGGCACCTTGACGAGCCTTAGACATTGGTTTTAAGACAGCCTGTGTCATATTGAAAGCACCAGTCAAGTTGATTTTCAAGACACGTTCAAAATCTTCTTCACTCATCTTCAACATCAACTTATCGTTAGTGATACCAGCATTATTAACTAGCACATCAACACTACCAAGCTTTTCAATAGCTTCAGCTACCATACGTTTAGCATCTTCACCGTTAGAAATATCACCTGAGATACCTACAACAGTTACACCATAATCTGCAAACTGTGCAAGCAAGTCCTCAGAGATTTCAGAACGTCCATTTAGAACAACATTGGCACCAAGACTAGCAAATTTGTGTGCCACAGCTAATCCAATTCCACGTGTTGAACCTGTTACAAAAACATTTTTATTCTTAAGTTCCATGTTTACCTCGTTTTAAGCATTAAGAAGGGCATCAAGACTAGCTTGATCTTCAACATTATGAGTTGGTAAGGTTTTATCAATTTTCTTCAAGAAGCCTGACAAGACTTTTCCTGGACCAATCTCAATTACTTCATCTACACCAAATTCTTGGATAGTGGCAATCGAATCATAAAAACGTACAGGTTCCATCACCTGACGAGCCAAAAGTGCTTTGACGTCTTCTGACTTCATGATTTGAGCCTCAGTATTACCTACTAAAGGAAGCGTAAAGTCCTTGAATGACACTTTCTCAAGTTCTGCTGCCAATTTTTGACTAGCTGATTCAAGTAAAGCTGTATGGAACGGCCCTGAAACATTAAGAGGAATCAGACGTTTAGCACCAGCTTCTTTAAGCAATTCCACAGCATAATCAACAGCCTCAACTTCACCACCAATAACAATTTGTGCTGGAGTATTATAGTTAGCAGGCGTTACTACACCCTTTTCAGATGCTTTTTGACAGATTTCTTCAATCAAACTTGGATCTGTATTCATGACAGCAACCATTTTCCCACTTCCAGCAGGAGCAGCTGTTTCCATGAATTCTCCACGTTTAGCAACCAAGGCTACCGCATCCTCAAATGAGAGTGCTCCAGCCGCAACTAGGGCAGAATATTCACCCAAAGAGAGACCGGCAACAATATCAGGAGTGATACCATTTTCTGCCAAAAGGCGATAAATGGCTACTGACGTTGTCAAAATAGCTGGTTGAGTATAGCGTGTCTGATTAAGTTTTTCTTCGTTAGAATCAATCAATTCACGCAAATCATAACCTAGAATACGACTTGCCGTATCAAATGTCTCTTTGACAACGGGATAAGTCGCATACAAATCGCTCGCCATGCCCAATTTCTGAGCCCCTTGACCAGCAAATAAGAACGCACGTTTTGTCACTATCCTAATCCTTTCGACGTTTTTAGACGTTTACATCTGCCCAACGAGCAGCTTCTTCTTTAATCACCTTGGCAGCACCTGTGTATAGGTCTTCCAAGATTTCTGCACATGTTTCTTCTTTACGAACAAGACCTGCAATTTGTCCAGCCATAACTGAACCATATTCCACATCTCCATCAACAACCGCGTTACGAAGGGCACCTGCACCAAGCTCTTCAATTTCCTCTTGAGTCTTCTTACCAGCCAAGAAATCTTTTTCAGCTTGGTTATATTCAGTAGCCAATTTATTCTTAATCGCACGAACAGGGTGTCCAACAACTGAGGCTGAAATAACAGTATCAATATCTTTAGCCTTCAAAATCTTATCTTTGAAATTTTGGTGTGCATTAGATTCTTTAGCAACAGCGAAACGCGTACCAACCTGAACAGCATCTGCTCCAAGCATAAGAACAGCAGCCATACCACGTCCATCAGCAACACCACCAGCTCCAATAACTGGGATAGATACCGCATCAGCAACTTGGCGAACAAGTGCCATAGTTGTCAATTTACCGATGTGACCACCAGCTTCCATACCTTCTGCAACAACAGCATCTGCTCCAAGTTTTTCCATACGTTTAGCAAGTGCTACCGATGGAATAACTGGGATTACTGTAATTCCAGCTTCGTGGAAACGTTCCATATATTTACCTGGGTTTCCGGCTCCTGTTGTAACAACCTTAACGCCCTCTTCGATAACGAGGTCGACGATGTCATCTGCAAATGGTGACAAAAGCATGATATTAACACCGAATGGTTTATCAGTGATTTGTTTTACTCTATCAATATTAGCTTTTACCACTTCTTTAGGGGCATTACCACCACCAATTATTCCGAGTCCACCAGCATTTGAAACGGCTCCTGCCAAGTCGCCATCAGCAACCCAGGCCATACCACCTTGGAAGATTGGATATTTAATTCCTAACAGTTCTGTAATACGAGATTTCATTTTGCACCTTTTTTCGATTTTCTAATCAAATAAATAGTTTAATAATCAAAGTAATTGTATAAACAAAGGAGAATATCCCAAATAAGAATATTCTCTATGCCCTGCTTATTTAGTTTTTTCTTCTACGTAAGCAACAAGGTCACCAACAGTGTTAAGACCTTCTTCAGTTTCGATTTGGATATCGAACTCATCTTCGATTTCTGAGATAACTTGGAACACGTCAAGTGAGTCAGCGTCAAGTTCGTCAAAAGTAGTTTCTACTTTTACTTCTTCTGCATCTTTCCCAAGTTCTTCAACGATGATTTCTTGTACTTTTTCAAATACTGCCATTTTAATTTCTCCTTTAAGATAAATATATTTCTTATAATCTATGCTGGTGCATAATTTATATAACTAGATTTTAACAATAAGACTGCCCCATGTCAAACCCCCACCAAAACCTGATAAGAGAATTGTTTGACCGCTGTCTAATTTTAAGGTCCCATTCGCCACGTTTTCAGAAAGCAGAATTGGGATACTTGCCGCACTGGTATTACCATAAGACATCATGTTTGCCAAGAATTTATCACGACTGACATCGATTTTCTTAGCCATAATATCCAAAATACGAATATTAGCTTGATGAAGAAGGAAGTAATCAGGCTCACCTTTTTCTTCAACCAAGGCCTTAATACTCTTTGAAACCGTCTTAACGGCAAAATCAAAGATTGCTTTCCCATCCATTTGCATATAGGGATTAGGCTGATCAGACTCATCTGAATAAGGCGAGATAACTGCAGAAGCTCCTGACTCAAGACCACCCTTGCTACCATCGGTATTTAAAGATTCTCCGAAGAAATGTTCTTCTTCAGTTTCTTCCAAGAGGACTCCGCCAGCACCATCTCCAAAGAGGACAGCTGTTGTACGGTCAGACCAGTCTAAAGTTTTTGAAAGAACTTCAGAACCAATGACTAAACCTTTTTTGTATGCGCCTGACTTTATCAATTTTTCTGCGGTTGCTAAAGCAAAGATAAACCCACTACATGCCGCAGTAATATCAAAAGCAAAGGCGTTGACTGCACCAATTGCTCCTTGAACTCGAGCCGCTACTGACGGCATAGAACTATCAGGAGAAATCGTTGCAACTAAAACAAAGTCTAGTTCCTCAGGAGCTAATCCTGATTTTTCTAATAGCTGATAAGCAACATTGGTAGCTAAATCACTCGTATTCTCATTCAATGAGATGCGACGTTCCTGAATACCGGTACGTGAGCGAATCCACTCATCGCTAGTATCCATGATTTTTGATAGGTCATCATTAGTCACGACCTGAGCAGGTGCATAATGGGCAACCTGACTAATTTTTGCAAATGCCATTATTTCAACTCCTCAAGAAATGCGTGGAGATTTTCCAATCCCTTGCTCATAACCTTCAATTCCTCGTCGTTAAAGCCTTCTGTAATCCTCATCACCATTGATTTATGAAAACGACGGTGAAGACGATATACCAAACGACCCTTTTTAGAGAGCGAAAGATGGACCACACGACGGTCAACTGATGAACGCGTACGGACAATATAACCTTTCTTTTCAAGTTTATTGAGAGATGTTGTTACAGTACCAAGAGTTAGCATGAGTTCTTTAGCTACTGCACTTGGTGTCGTATCTGGATGTGTACCGATCACATCAATGGTATGCATTTCCTTGAGGGAAACATCGTTAAACTTTGAATTCTTTAAACTTGCTTCTTCGATAATAACTACGTTATTAAAAATATCAACAAGATAGCCATCAATTTTGTCGTAATTCACACCAGACTCCTTTCAATAAAACTTTGACTTTCAAATTATATCAGACTCAAACTAATTTCGCAAGCCCGATTAAAAAACTTTAGTTTTTCTTTTAGAAAATGTGGCTATTTCCCTTGGAATTTAGGTCGACGACGCTCACTATAAGCACGTACCCCTTCTTTGAAGTCTTCTGTGAAAGCAAGAGATTTTTGCAAGTCAAGTTCCAACTTAGCGTAATTTTCCCATCCCGCAAATTCAGATTCCCAAACCATTTCTTTAATGGCTTTAAAGGAATTCACTGAAGAGCGGTTCAATTTTTTAATCAATTGACTCACAGTTTTTTCAAGTTTTTCTGACTCAACAACTTTGTAGGCAATTCCCCAGTCCAAGGCTTTTTCAGCTGATACTGGCTCTCCTGTCATGGTAATTTGAGTCGCACGGTTAATACCGATTGAACGTGTCAAAAGGTAGAGACCTCCAGCGTCAGGTGCCAAACCAACACCTACAAAAGCTTGGATGAATTTAGCTTTATCAGATGCAATCGTAAAGTCTGCTGCAACAGCTAAGTTAGCTGCAGCACCTGCACATGGTCCATCAACTACCATGATGACTGGCTTAGGCAATTTTTTAAGAGCAAAAGAAATTTCATTTACCTGCTCAGCAATACGAACCAAAGACTGTACATCATCTACAGCAACCGCTTTTTGCATTTGATCAAGGTCACCGCCAACAGAAAAGACTTTTCCATTAGCATTGATTACCAAGAATTTTACTGACGCATCTTGTTTAGCTTGCTCAATTGCAGCCATAATCTCATCACAAACTGGAATATTAAATCCATTTTGCACTTCTGGACGATTAAGCGTTAAAGTTGCTACTCCATCTTCAACACTATAAAGAATTGTTTCGTAAGCCATTTTTTGCATTCCTCCGATAACTAGTTCCTATATGAAAACCGTATGTTCTTTATATTTTTATCACAATTTTATTTGATGAATAGATAATTTGATTATCAAATCATTCATCGTTAATTTCTAGTATACCATAGTCCATCTAAAGGTCAACAAAAACTTAGAGTTTTTTAATTTGATACATCAAAACACCGAGTTCTACAACTCGGTGTCTCTTCTATTTTAATAAATCTAAAACATCTATAAGGTTATCCAACAAGCCTTTGGCTGCACTTTGATCCATGCCAAAACGATTATCTTTAATGGCCCAAACCTCAACACCTGCAGCGACTCCAGCAGCAATCCCCTTTTCGCTATCTTCGATAATCAGCGCCTGATTTGCTTCCACGTTCAAATGCTGTAATGCTGTCAGATAAATCTCTGGATTGGGTTTACTCTCTTTAAATTCCTCTCCTGAGAGAACCACATCAAAGAAACCGTTCAAATGATTTTCCTCCAAAGCTCTAAGGATATCTGCCTTCACTGAGCTAGAAGCCAAACCTATTTTCAGCCCTCGAGATTTCACTTCATTCAAGACTTTCAAAACATCAGGAAAGATTAATTCTTTGTAGGGTAAGGGGTTGTCTTGTTTATAGGCATTATACTCTTCTTGTAAAGTTGGCACATCCCAGTTATCATAGTCATCTCTGAGAATATTTTCCCAAACTTGCTTAGTATTTCCACCTATAAAGAAAGACGGGGGTAAATGGTCGATTGAAATTCCCTTTTGAGCTAAGAAACTTGCACGTCGATCATAATAATATTTTTCAGTGTCAAAAAGGACACCATCCATATCAAAAATAATTGCCTCTACCACGGGATATCCTCCTCTTTCTTACTTTATTGTACCATAATCATTCTAAATCTTACTCGCTTTTAAAAACAATGTGACAAATTGTCAGAATTTTGCTATAATTGTAGAGTAATTTAAAATTTTTGGAGTAACTATGAAAGTCATCAAATTCGGTGGAAGCTCGCTTGCTTCAGCCACACAATTAGAAAAAGTCTTAAACATTGTAAAATCTGACCCTGAACGTCGCTTTGTCGTTGTCTCTGCCCCAGGTAAACGTAACGATGAAGATACCAAAGTCACAGACGCCTTGATTAAATACTATAAACACTACACAAAAGGTGCTGATGTCAAAGCTGACCAAGAATGGATTATTAACCGCTATCAAGCTATGGTCGATGAGCTAGGCTTCAAATCAACAGAAATGGCGAAGATTGCTAAATCTATCAACGATCTTGCCACTCTTCCTATTGAAGACAATGATTTCCTTTATGATACTTTCCTAGCTGCAGGGGAAGATAATAACGCAAAATTAATCGCAGAATATTTCCGTAATAACGGTATTGAAGCACGTTACGTTCACCCTCGCCAAGCTGGTATTTTTGTCTCAAGCGAACCTGGGAATGCTCGTATCCTTCCAGGAGCCTATGACAAGTTGGAGGAGCTTCGTGAATCAGATGAGGTTCTTGTAATCCCTGGTTTCTTTGGTGTTACCCCTGATAATCAAATTTGTACTTTCTCGCGTGGAGGCTCTGATATCACAGGATCTATCGTTGCAGCGGGTGTGAAAGCTGATTTATACGAAAACTTTACGGATGTAGATGGTATTTTCGCAGCCCATCCTGGGGTTGTCCATGAACCACATTCAATTCCAGAGTTGACTTACAAAGAAATGCGTGAATTGGCTTATGCTGGCTTCTCTGTACTTCATGATGAAGCCCTCCTCCCTGCCTATCGTGGTAAGATTCCACTCGTTATTAAAAACACAAATAACCCATCTCATCCTGGTACTCGTATTATTCTTGAGCACAAGGGTGCAACAGTTCCTGTCGTTGGTATTGCTAGTGATGACAAATTTGTAAGTATTAATATGAGCAAATACCTTATGAACCGTGAGGTCGGTTTTGGACGTAAGGTGCTTCAAATCTTGGAAGATTTAAACATCCGTTGGGAACACATGCCTTCTGGAATCGATGATCTTTCAATCATTATTCGAGAACGTGAACTTACCCCAATCAAAGAACAAGAAATCCTTTCATACTTGACTCGTGAACTCGGTGTTGATGAAGTTGAAATTGAACATGGCCTTTCAATTCTCATGATTGTTGGTGAAAATATGAAAGACCACATCGGTGTTACAGCGACAGCAGCTAAAGCGCTCTCTGAAAAACATATTAACCTAGAAATGATTTCTCAAGGTTCTAGTGAGGTTTCTGTTATGTTTGTAATTGAAACTGAGCAAGAAAAAGCAGCCGTCAGAGCTCTTTATGATGCCTTTTTCCGTAGTGACGACTAATCTAAAAACCTATCTCCTTCAGGGGAAAGGTTTTTTCTTTATGAGAAAAACTAAGCCAGCTCTTATCATATCTACTCCAATAGCCAATTCATTAATCAATTATGCATAGCTATTGCAAACCAAAAAACACTAACTTTCGTTAGTGCTTTTTTTACAAGATGTTTTCGTAAGTTTCACGAACGGCATCTGGCCAAACTGAAGTTTGAACCTCACCAATATGTTTCTTACGAAGCAAGAACATAGCCATACGTGATTGACCAATACCTCCACCAATTGTTAGTGGGAAAAGGCCATGTAACAAAGCTTGGTGCCAATCCAATTTCAAACGATCTTGGTCGCCAGTAATTTCAACCTGACGTTTAAGGGCATCTTCATCAACACGAATACCCATTGATGACAATTCAAAAGCATGTCCTAATTGTTCATTCCAAACCAAGATATCTCCATTCAAACCACGGTAACCATTCTCAGACTCAGTTGTCCAGTCATCATAGTCAGGTGCACGACCATCATGTGGTTTTCCATCAGGAAGAACACCACCGATACCAATCAAGAATACAGCACCATATTCCTTGGTAATAGCATCTTCACGCTCTTTTGGTGTCAAATCAGGGTACTTCTCAACAAGCTCTTCTGAATGGATGAAGGTAATTTTCTTAGGTAAAATTGCTTCAATATCGTAACGTGCTTCAACTGCTAGCTCAGTCAAACGAATGACCTTATAAATGGTCTCAACAGTTTCTTTCAAATAAGCGATATTACGATGTCCGTCAGGAATAACTTTTTCCCAGTCCCATTGGTCAACGTAAACAGAGTGCGTTGCATCCAATGAATCTTCATCTGGACGAAGAGCCTTCATATTAACCACAAGCCCTTCACCTTCATTGAAACCAAAACGAGCCAAAGTATGGCGTTTCCATTTTGCTAATGAGTGAACAACTTCGTATGTCGCGTCTGGAATCTGAAGCACATTAACAGTTACAGGATTCTCAATACCGCTCAAATTATCCTGCATACCATCCCCGACCTTACTCAAAATAGGCCCTTGCACTTCAACGACGTCAAGTTTATCAATCAAATACTGTGTAAAAGTATTCTTCACAAAAGAAATTTCCTCTTGTTGATGAATGAAGCTCTTTTTCATACGCTCCTCCTTTAAAAAATCGATAAGCCTATTATACTCCTATTTTTCAGAAAAATAAAGAAATTTTCCAACAATTTTGAAAATTTCTTGTTTTTTATGTTAGGTTTTATCACATTTTCTTAGTTAGCTTCACAACTGCTTCTGTTCGAGCCGTATAAGGAAACATATCTACTGACTGGATATAATTAACATCATAAACTTTAGCCAAAGAAACTAGGTCTCTAGCCAAAGTAGATACATTACATGAAACATATACCATTTTTTCAGGAGTGTAGTCCAGTATCGTTTTAAGTAGCTTATCATCTAAACCAGTTCTAGGGGGATCCACAATAAGAGCATCTGCTCGATACCCTTCCTTGTACCAACGTGGAATGATATCTTCTGCTTTACCCACCTCATAGTGAGCATTTTCCAGTCCAAGTGATTTGGCATTCTTCCTAGCATCCTCAATAGCCTCAGGAATAATATCCATACCTCGAATACTCTTTACCTTATTTGCAAAAGCAAGTCCAATAGTACCAACCCCACAATAAGCATCAATAAGATGTTCAGCCTTATCCACATCCAAAGCTTCAACAGCCTGACCATAGAGTACCTCTGTTTGTTGAGGATTCAACTGGTAAAATGCACGAGGAGAGAGAGCGAAGTTATAGTCCAGTACCTCTTCTTGAATCGTGTCTTGTCCCCAAATAATCTCAGTATCCTGTCCATAAATTTCACTAGATTTCGAATAGTTATAATTGACAGCGATTGTTACGATTTCTGGAAAACTTTCCGTCAATTCCTTAACTAATTTTGTGAAAGAAACTGATTTAGAGGTTACAAAAATTAACTGGACCTGATTTGAACCCAAAGCACGTCGTATCATAACAGTACGAATTCCAGCAATTTTGCGCTCATTATAAATTGGTAACTTGTATTTATCTAACAAATTTGTCACCTTATTCATAATGGCTTGAGTTAGCTCATCCTGAACTAGGCAATCATCAATATTAATGAGGCGATGACTCCCTTCCGCAAATAAGCCAGCCTTAACTGAGCCACCAAAAGAACGGGTTTGAAATTGTAGTTTAGCTCGGTAATGTTGTGGTTGCTTCATCCCTATTGTTGGACGAATGTCATATGACTCAAAATTAGCCGGTTTAAACTTCTTCAAGGCTTGTCCTAACAAGTCAGTTTTAAACTCTAATTGCTTATCATAACGAAGATGCATTAACTGGCAACCACCACAGTCTTCATAAATATTACATGCAGGTTCGACACGAAACTTAGAAGGTTTATTGATCTTTAATAATTTCGCCTGAACAAAGTTTCTCTTAACAGAAACAATCTGACAGAACACCTCTTCACCCTTCAAAGCCCCTGGTACAAAAACTAGAGTTTTCTTATAAAAACCAATGCCTTCGCCATTGATTCCCATGCGTTTTATCTTAAGCGGGATACGCTGTTTCACTTGTAAATTCATACTACCATTCTAACATTTTGATATAATAATAACTATGAAAATCACAAAAATCGAGAAGAAAAAGAGACTTTATCTCCTTGAGATAGATAAAAAAGAGAGTCTCTACGTTACAGAAGATACCATCGTTAAATACATGTTGACTAAAGAAATGATACTGGACAAAGATCAACTAGAGGATATTAAATCCTTTGCTCAGTTCTCGCATGGTAAAAACCTAGCTCTCTATTTTATTTCATTTAAACAACGTACTGAGAAAGAAGTAAAAGATTACCTTTTTAAACATGAAATAAACCCTCATATAATTCCCAAAATTATTGATAATCTAAAAAAGAATCATTGGATTGATGATTACAAACTCCTAGAAAGTCTAGCTCAACAAAATCTGAATTCAGGCGATAAAGGGGCCTATGTGCTGAAGCAAAAATGGCTTCAAAAAGGTTGTAACAAACAAATCATTGACGATGTTTTAAGCCAATTTGATTTCTCAGAAATAGCCATTAAAGTAGCTTCAAAACTGTTACGAAAATATCAGGGAAAACTACCATCTAAAGCCCTAAAAGATAAATTAACTCAAAGCCTTATCAATAAAGGTTTTTCATTTCAAGAAAGTAAACTAGCAATCGATCATCTAGAACTTGAAGCAGATGAAGAAAATGAACAAGCTCTCCTTTATAACGAAATTGATAAGCAATATCAAAAATTTAGTAAAAAATACGACGGTTATGAGCTTAAGCAACGCTTGACACAATCTTTAGCCCGAAAAGGTTATGACTTTGATGCGATAGCATCCGCTCTAAGAGAATATTTATAGGTATTCCCCCTCTTTTCAAAAAATTATGATACAATAAAGGGGATAACCCTTATTGTAGAAAGAGGACGCCATGAAATTACCAAAAGAAGGCGACTTTATCACAATTCAAAGTTATAAGCATGATGGTAGTTTGCACCGTACTTGGCGCGATACTATGGTACTAAAGACAACTGAGAATGCTGTTATTGGCGTTAACGACCACACCCTCGTTACTGAAGCAGACGGAAGACGATGGGTAACACGTGAACCTGCTATTGTTTATTTCCACAAAAAATACTGGTTTAATATTATAGCCATGATTAGGGATAACGGCATTTCCTACTACTGCAATTTAGCTAGTCCATATATTTTGGACCAAGAAGCACTAAAATATATAGACTATGACCTAGATGTCAAAGTCTTCGCTGATGGTGAAAAAAAATTGCTAGATGTAGATGAGTATGAAACACATAAAAAAGAAATGCATTACTCTCCTGATATTGACTATATCTTAAAGGAACATGTTAAAATCTTGGTAGATTGGATTAACAATGGTAAGGGGCCATTTTCACAATCTTATGTTAACATCTGGTACAAACGTTATCTTGAACTAAGGAATCGTTAAAGTTGTCATAAAAAAGACTAGTAATGATACTAGTCTTTTTTTGCACTAAAAACTAATGCTTCGGAATCTAAATCCATATTCAAAAGATAACGCCCTTCTTCAACTTGAATAAGATACCCTAATAATTCTAAAGCATCAACAAAAATATTCTTCCTTTTTTGAAGTGCATATTCCTTCCTTGCGTATTTTAAAAGAAAAGTCGTAACATGTTTCAAAAAATATTCAGGATTAACATCCCCTAATATATCATATAATCTATTCTGCTCTTCCGATAATGGTAGATTTTCTCTTAATTTATAGAAATAATTTGAAATCGTAAGATCGTCTCTCGTAATACTCGTTTGTTCAACAATAACAACTTCATTAGTAGAATTACTTATCTCAGTAACAAATCTACGATTTAATAGTTCTAAATAACAAGTAGAATCATCATTAATAAAAAAATGCTGTTCTAAATCAATTTTAGAAGAATCCGACACAAGACTAATTAATAAACGGTAACGTTTCTCGAATCGTTCGATATAGCCTTCTTTTACAAACTCCTCAATTAATTTATCGATATTCTTTTGAAAAGGAAACTGCCTTTTTATTGCTCTCAGGGTCACAGGCTGATTAAGATATAGATAATTCACTATTTCCATAAAAAAAGGTTGCTTACATAGTTTGTTTGGGTTAAATTGTATTATCATAAGAAGTATTATACCATTAATCAGAGGACTAAAAAAAGGCCTTATGGCCTAATTTTAAGCATTAAAGCTTTCAGTCAACTGAGGAACTACCTGTTTCTTACGAGAAACAGCTCCTTCAAGGAAAGCATGATTATTTTCTAAAACAAAATTAAAAGCAGCTTCAACCTTATCAGTATTTGAACCAAGTGCAAGAATTTCTGAATTAGAATTAAGAATATCAGTAATCATTAAGACAAAGTCAGAGTAACCATTGTTTTTAATTGAGTTATTAATAGCTTCTTCAATTTCCGCTTGACGAGAAAGAACATCAGAAATATCAACTGTATTAACTTGTGCAACACGAACTTGATTACCATTCAATTCAAATGTTTTTGCATCAATGTCAATGAGTTCTTCAGCAGATTTTGAAGAAAGATTAGTACCAGCTTTAAGCATAGCAAGACCATATTCTTCTAGATTAACAGCAGCAATTTCTGCAAGTTCAGCTGCAACTGCAGGATCTGAAGCATGTGTAGTTGGAGATTTAAGAAGAAGAGTATCTGAAATCAAACCTGACAAAAGCAAACCAGCAACTTCCTTAGGAACTTCAACATTGTTTTCTTTAAACATACGAAAAACAATTGAAGATGCAGATCCAACAGGTTCCAATCGCATCATTAATGGATTAGCAGTTTCAAAGTTAGCCACACGGTGATGGTCGACTACCTCAATAACTTCAACGTCCTTAATATCTGAAATAGATTGTTGAAACTCATTATGGTCTGTAAGAATAACTTGATTAACTCCCTCTGATTGAGCAGACTCAACCACTCGTGGTGCTTCAACACCAAAATAATCAAGAACAAAAGCAGTTTCCTCGTTAGGAGTACCCAAAGCAACAGCTTCAGCATCAACACCAAGTTGACGTTTCAAATAAGCGTATCCATAAGAAGACCCGATTGCATCAGAATCAGGGTTTTGATGACCAAAAACAAAAACTTTAGACATAAATTCACCTCAAAATAGTATTATAAGCTATTATAACATATAAAAAAAAGAAACAAAATAAAAAGAGTAACCTAAGTTACTCGAAATATAGTCCGTACGGGATTCGAACCCGTGTTA
>NZ_KV832037.1:0-351 GCF_001837325.1 Streptococcus sp. HMSC065H07 | reverse complement strand
GCTGTAACATCATCACCTGTTACTGAATCGTAGGCTTTAATCTTAGTAGCGTCAAGATCCAATTTAGTTTCATCGTAGTCATCTGAGATTCCTACTGATTGGATGTTGTCCTTGTTAGCTGCGTCGAATTTAGTTGTATCCAACCATACTTGGTAAACCAACTTGTCGCCACGGTTAACAGTCTTAGTATTCAAGTTTTGAGCTTCGTTGTTTGATGCATCGTCCGCATATGGGTTCGCATTTGTGTCTGCGTACTTGTCTGCCAACTCTTTATCATCATCAACGAGCTTGTCACCAGTGATATCGAATTTCTCTTCAGAAACAACGTATTTCTCTGGTTGGAACTTAGGT
>NZ_KV832036.1:0-210 GCF_001837325.1 Streptococcus sp. HMSC065H07 | reverse complement strand
ATAGTCTATGAAAAATCTCTCCCAGACTACTCCTATATTGATTATAGATTATTTTTCGTCTATACTTAGGTGTAAATACAATGTGGTACTTACACATTCATTTTGTATGTGATAAACTGTGAGCTTTTTGCGCCATAGTCTTAACTCCTTCCGTTTTACAATTGGCTTGAACACCTATATTGTAACTCGTTTGGAGTTTTTTTGTTATGA
>NZ_KV832035.1:0-302 GCF_001837325.1 Streptococcus sp. HMSC065H07 | reverse complement strand
GCTACAACAGGTAAAGTTATCGAAGGACGTAAAGATGTTACTTACATCTACAAACTCAAAGAACAACCAGCACAACCTAAGGGTAATGTTTACGTTCACTATGTAGATGAAAATGGTAACACTATCAAAGAATCTGTCACAGATGAAAAAGATCAACCAGTAGGTAAAGACTACGATACAGTTGTAGATAACCGTCCAAAAGAAATCGAATTCGAAGGTAAGACATACGAATTGGTACCAGCAGGTAACTACAAAGTAGGTCAAGTCGACGAACAAGGTCACTGGACAGGTGATGACGCTAC
>NZ_KV832034.1:36176-120526 GCF_001837325.1 Streptococcus sp. HMSC065H07 | reverse complement strand
CAGTAGTTTTACCCACTACAGAAATTATAGAGCCAAAAAGATATACTATTTTTCTTGAAAAATTGTATTGCTGTGCTATAATAAAGCAAAGAAATTTTTAATGTTTATTTTGGAGGACTTAACATGCAAGCAGCATTTCTCTTTTTACTGATTTCATTCTTGATTATCTTGGGAATTCTCATCAGTATGCTTTATGTCGTACGTCAACAGTCAGTAGCTATCGTTGAACGTTTTGGACGCTATCAAAAAATCGCAACGAGTGGTATCCATATGCGTTTGCCATTTGGTATCGATAAAATTGCAGCTCGTATTCAACTACGTTTGCTTCAAAGTGAGATTGTGGTCGAAACCAAGACCAAGGACAATGTCTTTGTCATGATGAATGTAGCCACTCAATATCGTGTAAATGAGCAAAATGTTACAGATGCTTATTACAAACTCATGCGTCCAGAGGCTCAAATCAAATCATACATTGAGGACGCCCTTCGTTCATCAGTTCCTAAATTGACGCTTGATGAGCTTTTTGAGAAAAAGGATGAGATTGCCCTTGAGGTTCAACACCAAGTAGCAGAAGAAATGACAACTTATGGTTATATCATTGTTAAGACCTTGATTACCAAAGTTGAGCCAGATGCTGAAGTTAAGCAGTCTATGAACGAAATCAATGCTGCCCAACGTAAGCGTGTGGCAGCCCAAGAATTGGCAGAAGCTGATAAGATTAAGATTGTCACAGCAGCCGAAGCCGAAGCTGAAAAAGATCGTCTTCATGGTGTTGGTATTGCCCAACAACGTAAGGCTATCGTTGATGGTTTGGCTGAGTCTATTGCAGAACTTAAAGAGGCTAATGTGGGTATGTCTGAAGAGCAGATTATGTCTATTCTCTTGACTAACCAATATCTAGATACCCTTAATACTTTTGCGGCTAAAGGTAATCAAACCTTATTCTTGCCAAATAATCCAAACGGTGTGGATGATATTCGTACCCAAATTTTGTCAGCCTTGAAAGCAGATAATAAAAATTAAGCACAAAAAAAAAGTCAGATCTATACGATCTGACTTTTTTGATTTATTTTTCTAGGAATTGAGCCAAACGAATAACTTCAATCTTATAGCCATCTGGATCAGTGATAAAGTAATACATTTTTGGTTCACCAGGAAGACCTGAGAGGTCTGTAACAGTGTATCCAGCCTCTTTGTGAGCTTGGTGTGTAGCTTCTAAATCATCGACACCAACAGCGATATGACCGTATCCATCTCCTAAATCATAGGCTTCGTGGTCATAATTGTAGGTTAATTCCAACTCGTAATCAGGATCATCTTCGAGTTGCAAGTAGACAAGGGTGAACTTATATTCTGGAAAATCATTTCGACGAGCTTCTTTGAAACCAAGAGCTTCTTTATAAAATTTAAGTGAGGCTTCTAGGTCCTTGACACGGACACAAGTGTGTAGAAATTTAGTCATGTGAGATACTCCTTTTATCTAATTCTGTAAGTTTATGATAGCATTTTGAAACCGTTTTTTCTACTATTAGCTCTTTTATGCTATAATGACGAAAAACAATCTGTGGAGGATGATAATGACGATTTTAGCGATTGATTTTGGAGGAACACAGGTGAAGTCAGCACTTGTTTCGGAGGAGTTTGCCATTGAAAAAAGTCTGCCGACGCAGTCATCTCCACAAACCTTGGACCAAGCTATTGATGTTATTGATCATATAGTCACTTCAGTTGAAGCCAAGCTATCAGGTATTGCTATTAGTGTTCCTGGGACGGTTGATACTGAGGAAGGTGTCATTTATCATGGTGGCTTATTGAGATTTTTCCATGGTTTTCGTATTAAAGAGGTCCTTGAAGCCAAGTACCATTTGCCTGTAATGGCTCTTAATGATGGTAAAGCGGCAGCCTTGGCAGAGCTAGCCACAGGTCATTTGCAAGGAGTGACCAATGGTGCAGCCCTTGTTTTGGGTTCAGGTCTTGGTGGTGGACTTATAATTAATGGTAAACTTTTTCAAGGAAGTCACTTTCAAGCGGGCGAGTTGACCTTTATTTTACCAGTTCAAATGGAAAAAGTTGAGCCTTCATTGATGCGAGGCATGACTCTGTCAGCTGTAGGTTTAATTACCAAAATTAATGAAGTGTTAGGTAACTCTGACTTAAAGAATGGTTTAGCCGCATTTGAGGCAATTAATGTAGGAGATAAAATAGTCTATCCACTTTTTGAAAGCTATTGCCGTAACTTAGCCATTACCATTTTGAATCTTCAAACCATTTTTGATATGGAAACCTTTGTTATTGGAGGTGGTATTTCAGCCCAGCCTATTCTTATCGAGGAGGTCAATCGCCAGTTTGATAAGGTTCACCATGAGATTGACTTTATTGGTAAAATTATTAAACGTCCGAAGATTGTGGCCTGTCATCATCATAATGGAGCTAATCTGATTGGAGCAGCTTATTTTCTTAAGCAGAAATAAACGGATACTAAAATCAAAAGTTGATAGAATAATACATAAAATACTTAAATACCTAACTTTTTAAAGATGAACGGTTAATTCCGTTCGTTTTTTACTGTTAGGACTTTACAATATTCAGAAAATTCGCTATAATGGGACCATTAAAATTTTGGAGGTGTCTTTATGACAATTTATAATTTCTCAGCAGGACCTGCTACATTACCAAAACCAGTGCTTGAAAAAGCGCAGGCTGAATTGCTTAACTATCAAGATTCCGGTATGTCCGTGCTAGAAATGTCCCACCGTTCTCCAGAATTTGACAAGATCGTTAAAGATGCGGAAGCGACACTTCGTGAGCTCATGGCCATTCCTGATAACTATAAGGTTATTTTCTTGCAAGGTGGTGCTTCAACACAATTTACAATGGTCCCACTTAACCTCGCTCAAGGTAAGAAAGCTTACTACCTTGTAGGTGGTTCATGGGGTAAAAAAGCTTATACAGAAGCTGTTAAACTTTCAAAAACCATTCCTTTCGAACCAATTCTTTTGGCCTCTTCAGAAGAAACTGTTTACGATCACATCCCAAGTTTTGACCCAGCAACAATTGATCCAGAAGCTGCCTATGTTCACTTGACAACGAATAATACCATTGAAGGTACAGCTATCTACGATTTGCCTGATACTAACGGTGTGCCAATTGTAGCTGATATGTCTTCAAATATTTTGGCTGCTCGCTACAATGTTGAGGACTTTGCCCTTATCTACGCTGGAGCTCAAAAAAATATTGGACCAGCTGGTGTAACAGTAGTTATCGTTCGTGAGGACTTCCTAAATGACCAGCCACAATTGTCTGCCATGTTGGATTACCGTATTCAAGCTGAGGCAGGATCACTTTACAATACACCACCATGTTTCAACATCTATATTTCAAAACTCGTCTTTGACTGGGTTAAAAATGAAATTGGTGGCGTAGACAAGATGGCTGAAATTCAACGCGAAAAATCAGGTCTTCTCTACGATTACATTGAGTCATCTGATTTCTACACAAACCCTGTTAAAGATGCCAAGGATCGATCTGTCTGCAACATTCCATTCGTCACACCAAGTAAAGAGTTGGATGCTAAGTTTGTAGCAGAAGCAGATGCTCTTGGTTTCAAGAATATCAAAGGACACCGTTCAGTAGGTGGTATGCGTGCTAGTGTTTATAATGCTTTCCCACGTCAAGGTGTGCTTGATTTGATTGACTTCATGAAGAAATTTGAAGCCGAAAATAAATAATTAGGTAAAGAGATGGAAATTAGACAAGCCTTTCCAAATGAAATTGGGGCTATTATGACTGTCATTGAGAGTGCTAGAACTGCTTTAGCAGAAGCTGGTAGCACCCAATGGCAAGGAGCTGATGGTTACCCTACTGAAGAAACAATCTTCGACGATGTCCTTAAGGGACAGGCCTATGTAGGACTCATTGATGGTCAAATTGTTTCTTATGCTGCGGTGGTTGCTGATGGAGAGCCTGCTTACGACAAAATCTATGATGGAGACTGGAAACATCACAATAAGCGCTACATTACTTTCCATAGGGTTGCTGTTTTGACTGAGGTTACGGGTCAAAGGGTCGCTCAAACCTTTATTCAAGGTCTTATTGAGGGAACTGATGCTCATGATTTTCGTTGTGACACGCATGAAAAGAATCTTATCATGCGGCATATTTTGGAGAAACTTGGCTATGTCTATTGTGGCAAGGTCCCTATTGATGGTGAACGTCTTGCTTATCAGAAAATCAAAACCAAGCGTGAGAAAGCCTTTTATCAAGAAGTTGATGAAGCAGCTCACCACGGGATACATTGATTTAAGAGGAATAAAATTATGGTATTTAGTGTAAAAACATATAACAATATTAACCAGATTGGTTTGAAGGAACTTGGAAATCATTTCCAAATTGATGGTGATTTAGCGGAAAATCCAGATGCCTACATCATTCGTAGTCAAAATCTCCATAATACCGTCTTCCCTGACAACTTGAAAGCTATTGCGCGTGCTGGTGCAGGAACTAACAATATTCCAGTTGACGAAGCAACTGAAAAAGGAATTGTTGTCTTCAATACTCCAGGTGCCAATGCTAACGCTGTTAAAGAAGCTGTTCTGGCCTCTATCTTACTCTCAGCACGTGACTATATTGCGGCCAATGCTTGGGTTAACACACTTAGTGGTGACGATGTTCCTAAACAAATTGAAGCAGGGAAGAAACAGTTTGCTGGTAGCGAGATTGCTGGTAAGACCCTTGGTGTTATCGGGCTTGGTGCTATTGGTGCACGTATTGCCAATGATGCTTACCGTTTGGGTATGAAGGTCTATGGTTATGATCCATACGTTTCTATTGAAGCAGCTTGGAATATTTCTCACCATGTAAGACGTGTTTCTGATCTCAAAGAGATTTTTGAAAACTGTGATTATATCACTGTTCACGTCCCATTGACACCTGACACAAAAGGAACTTTCAATGCGGATGCTTTTAACCTTATGCAAAAAGGGACAACTATCATTAACTTTGCCCGTGCAGAGTTGGTAGATAACGATGCCCTCTTTGATGCTTTGGAAACAGGTGTGGTTAAACGTTATATCACCGACTTTGGTACAGAAGAGCTACTTAATAAACCTCATGTGACTGTCTTCCCACACGTTGGAGGATCAACAGGTGAAGCAGAACTTAACTGTGCGATTATGGCCGGTCAAACCATTCGTCGTTTCATGGAAACAGGTGAGATTGTTAACTCTGTTAACTTCCCACGTGTGCAACAGGCCTTGAGTGCCCCATACCGTATCACCTTGATTAATAAAAACGTGCCTAATATTGTGGCTCGTATCTCTACAGCGGTTTCTGATTTTAATATCAATATTGATAATATCATCAACCGTTCTAAGGGAGACTATGCCTATACACTTCTTGACCTTGATGAAACAGACAAGTCTAAGATTGATGAATTGGTTGCTAAGTTTGAGGCTAGCGACAATATCGTTCGTGTGCGTTTGATTAAAGGTAAATAATAAGAGTTAATTGACAGGAACAAGAGATTCCTGTCTTTTTGTTATAATAAATATATGTTTTATCGTCAGTATTATTTATCTCCTATTGGACGCTTGTGTTTGGTGGCAAGTGACCAAGCGCTTTATGGCATTTGGTTGGAGGGACAAAAGCATTTTCAGGCAGGTATTAAGGAAGAGGAAGTAGTAGACACCTCAAATCCTATCTTGAAAATGACGAGGGATTGGTTAGAGACTTATTTTAAAGGTAATAATCCAAGTCCAGATACCCTCCCTCTAGCAGATAGAGGGACCTCCTTCCAGTTAAAGGTTTGGTCAGCTTTACAGGACATTCCTGCGGGGCAGAGTAGAACCTATAGTCAGATTGGAAAAGTGATTTCATGTCAATCGGCACAGGCCGTAGGAACTGCTGTTGGTAAGAATCCATGGTTGGTTCTCGTCCCTTGTCATCGGGTTCTTCCTAGTAGTGGTCATATAGGAAAATATGCTGCAGGAGAAGAAGCCAAGCGTTTTTTACTTCATTTAGAAGGCATTAGGTTTGACAAGTCTTAGACAGATATTTTATGCTAGAAAAAAGGAGAAAAACATGTACACTTTTTATGAATATCCCAAATGTAGCACTTGTCGTAAGGCAAAGGCGGAACTCAATCAATTAGGTTTAGATGTTAAATCTATTAATATTAAGGAAAACCCACCTTCGGCTCAGTTTTTAAAAGAGCTTTTGGCAGGGTCAGATTTAGAGCTTAAGAAATTCTTTAATACGAGTGGACAATCCTACCGATCTCTAGGATTAAAGGATAAGCTACCAACGCTATCTCTTGATGAAGCTGTTGAACTCTTAGCTTCAGATGGTATGTTGATTAAACGTCCTATCTTGATTAAAGATGGTAAGGTTTTACAGGTTGGTTACCGTACGCCTTACCAAGACTTAAATTTATAAAAAATAAGCAAAAAATCTTGCCACAGTAAATAGAAATATGGTAAGATTAAAACAGTTGCCGCTATAGTTAAATGGTATAATAGAGCAATGGTAATGCTCCGTTCCGAGTTCAATTCTCGGTGGTGGCATCTGTGATAGAGTCCAGCCTTTAGGTTGGATTTTTTTATATTCAAAGGGGCTGATTTATGGCTCTCAAATTTTCAAAAGAATTTACTGAAAACTCTTGATATTCAAAAAAAAAGGAGTAGACTAATAGGTGATTAAACCTAGGAGGCAAGTTGTGAAATACTACGTTCAATTCATGTTGATTTGTTTGTTTGCCGTTATTGGTGAAGCTCTGTCAACATTCTTCAAATTACCTATTCCTGGAAGCATTATTGGCTTATTCTTGCTTCTGATTGCTCTTCAGCTTAAGTGGATTCGTCTACGTCATATACATGCTGTGGCAGAATTTTTAATTGCCAATATGACTATTCTATTTTTGCCAGCAGGTGTCGGTATTATGGAACGTTGGAATGCTATTTCAGCGAATATTGTCCCTATTATTTTGATTATTATGGGAGCTTTGGTTCTTAATATTGTAGTGATTGCAGTAGTCGTCGGTTTCATCAAAAAACATTTTGAAGGTGATTACGAGGAGGTTAAACGTGGCTAATTTTTTTAACACACCCTTGTTTGGGCTAACACTTTCTGTACTAGCTTACACAATAGGGCTATTGATTTATCGACGTTTCCCTAATCCTTTGACGACGCCTCTTCTTGTATCGACTGCCCTGATTATCGTCATTTTGCACTATACAGGAATTTCCTACAAGGATTACTATGTCGGTGGCTCTTATCTTAACAGTTTGATTATTCCTTCAACAGTCGCGCTAGCAGTTCCTTTTTATAAAAATCTACACCTCATGCGCCATCACTATAAGAGTATTCTAATTGGATCAACGGTTGCTTGTGTTCTAAATACGACATACACGGCCTTGATTGCTAAGCTTTTTGGAATGGATTATTTTTTGGCTATTTCGCTCTTTCCTAAGTCTGTAACGACTGCCATGGCTGTGGGAATTTCGGAAAAAATGCAGGGGATTACGACGGTAACCTTGGTTGTAGTTGTTATTACGGGTATCTTAACCTCTGTCTTAGGTCCTGTCTTTCTAAAAATGATTGGGATTAAAGACCCAGTCGCTATCGGACTTTCACTAGGAGGAACCGGACACGCTGTAGGTACAGGAACTGCCTTCAGATATGGTCAGGTTGCCGGTGCCATGGGTGGTCTCTCAATTGCTGTGACAGGGATTCTATATGTCTTTATTAGTCCTATTGTGGCGAGTTTGATTCTGAAATAAAAAATTAAGGTTTGGATAGGTTTTCCAAGCCTTTTTAGCTGTGAAAAGCAAGCAAAATCTGACCTTTTATGTTATAATTAAGGTTATGAATTATGGAGATTATATCTGGGATTTGGGTGGTACCTTGTTGGATAATTACCAGGTATCAACCCAAGCCTTTCTAGCAACTTTAGAACAATTTGAGCGTACAGCAGAACCTCAAGCAGTCTATGATGCCCTTAAGGTATCAACGAGCACTGCCATTGCTATGTTTGCGCCTGATATAGCTGATTTTCGAACCCTATATAAGCAGGAGGAAGCCAAGCATTTACAGGAACCTGTTCTTTTTGAAGGTGCTAGGGCTGTCCTAGCTAAGATTGTGACCGAAGGTGGGCGTAATTTTTTGGTTAGCCACCGTAATCACTTGGTGCTAGACATCCTTGATAAAGCAGAAATTGCCTCTTATTTTACAGAGGTTGTAACTTCTGAAAATGGTTTTGCTAGAAAGCCGAGTCCAGATAGTTTCCTTTATTTAATTAAAAAATACGATATTAAACACGGCTTGGTCATTGGTGACCGCCAGATAGATATAGAGGCAGGAAAAGTAGCGGGTCTGGATACCTTGCTTGTTGACGGCCATAAATCATTATTGGAGATTGTGACATAAATGACTGATGAATTAAAAAATCTTGAAGAAAAAGCGCAAGAATATGATGCCAGCCAGATTCAAGTCCTAGAGGGACTTGAAGCGGTACGTATGCGCCCAGGTATGTATATTGGCTCAACCTCAAAAGAGGGGTTGCATCATTTGGTATGGGAGATTGTCGATAACTCAATCGATGAGGCCTTGGCTGGTTTCGCCACTCATATTCAAGTCTTTATCGAGCCGGACAATTCTATTACGGTTGTCGATGATGGTCGTGGTATTCCAGTCGATATCCAAGAAAAAACTGGCCGTCCTGCGGTAGAAACTGTCTTTACAGTACTTCACGCTGGTGGTAAATTCGGCGGAGGCGGTTATAAGGTCTCTGGTGGTTTGCATGGGGTTGGTTCTTCGGTCGTTAATGCCCTCTCAACACAACTTGATGTTAAGGTTTATAAAAATGGCCATATCCACTTCCAAGAGTATAAACGTGGGGTAGTGGTAGCAGATTTGGCAGTAATTGGTGAAACAGAGAAACATGGTACGACTGTTCACTTTACGCCAGACCCAGAGATTTTCCAAGAGACAACCGAGTTTGATTTTGGAAAATTGGCTAAACGTATCCAAGAATTAGCCTTTTTGAACAAGGGGCTCCGTATCTCTATCACAGATAAGCGTGAAGGTCTCAAACAAGAGAAACATTATCACTACGAAGGTGGTATCACATCCTATGTGAAATACATCAATGAAAACAAGGATGTTATCTTTGATGAACCTATCTACACTGATGGTGAGATGGATGGTATTTCGGTTGAAGTTGCTATGCAATACACGACTGGCTATCATGAAACGGTAATGAGTTTTGCCAACAACATTCACACCCATGAGGGTGGTACTCACGAACAAGGTTTCCGAACAGCCTTAACGCGTGTCATTAATGACTATGCACGTCAGAATAAGATTCTCAAAGAAAAAGATGATAATTTGACAGGGGATGATGTTCGTGAAGGTTTGACTGCTATCATCTCTGTTAAACATCCAAACCCACAGTTTGAAGGTCAAACCAAGACCAAGCTTGGAAACTCTGAAGTGGTTAAGATTACCAATCGTCTTTTCAGTGAAGCTTTGAGTCGCTTCCTCTTGGAAAATCCTGCTATCGCTAAGAAGATTGTTGAAAAAGGGATTTTGGCTTCTAAGGCCCGTATCGCCGCTAAGCGTGCCCGTGAGGTGACACGTAAGAAGTCAGGTCTTGAAATTTCTAACCTTCCAGGGAAGTTGGCAGACTGTTCATCGAATAATGCTGAAATGAATGAACTTTTCATTGTCGAAGGGGACTCAGCCGGTGGATCTGCTAAATCAGGTCGTAATCGTGAATTCCAAGCTATTCTGC
Organism: Streptococcus sp. HMSC065H07; assembly: GCF_001837325.1. Taxonomy (NCBI): domain Bacteria; kingdom Bacillati; phylum Bacillota; class Bacilli; order Lactobacillales; family Streptococcaceae; genus Streptococcus; species Streptococcus sp. HMSC065H07. Next base: position 110,739 of record NZ_KV832034.1, on the reverse strand, counting down.
CAATTCGAGGTAAGATTTTGAACGTTGAAAAGGCTAGCATGGATAAGATTCTAGCCAATGAAGAAATTCGTTCTCTCTTCACAGCTATGGGAACAGGTTTTGGAGCTGAATTTGATGTCAGCAAGGCTCGTTACCACAAGTTGGTAATCATGACCGATGCCGATGTCGATGGGGCCCACATCCGTACTTTGCTTCTGACTTTGATTTACCGCTTTATGCGTCCAGTCTTGGAAGCAGGCTATGTCTACATTGCTCAACCACCAATTTATGGGGTTAAGGTTGGTTCTGAGATTAAAGAATACATCCAACCTGGTGCCGATCAAGAAGACAAATTGCGTGCTGCTTTTGAAAAGTATAGTGTGGGACGTTCAAAACCTACAGTACAACGTTATAAAGGTTTGGGTGAAATGGATGACCACCAACTTTGGGAAACTACCATGGACCCTGAAAATCGTTTGATGGCACGTGTTTCTGTGGATGATGCTGCAGAGGCCGATAAGATTTTCGATATGCTGATGGGAGACAAGGTTGAACCTCGCCGCGAATTTATCGAAGAAAATGCCGTTTACAGTACTCTAGATATCTAATATTCTTTTAGAAAAGGGTGCAATGCTAGGATAACTATGATATAATCGTAATGTTATTCTACATTTATGAACATAATAGACGATTAAGGAGAAACTATGTCTAGCGGAATTGTTTTACTGATTGTAGTGGTAGTTATGCTCGTAATTATCGCTTACTTAGTCGGTATTCTTATTAGAAAACGAAATGATTCGCGGATTGCACAGCTTGAAGAACGCAAGCAAAAATTGTTTGACTTGCCAATTAACGAAGAAATTGAAGAAGTTAAAAAGCTTCACTTGATTGGACAAAGTCAAACAACATTCCGTGAATGGCATCAGAAATGGATTGATATCTCGACAAATTCATTCGCAGATATTGAAAATCATATTTTCGAAGCTGAAAATATGAATGATACCTTCCATTTCTTCAAGGCTAGTGGTGAAATCAATAACATTGAGAGTCAGTTAGATCTTGTGGAAGAAGACATCAAGTCTATCCGTGAGGCGCTCTCAACCTTGAAAGAACAAGAAGAAAAGAACAGTGCTCGCGTTAAGCATGCATTAGACTTGTACGAAGAGTTGCAAAACTCAATCGAGGAAAACTCTGATAATTTCGGTTCTACCATGACCGAAATCAATAAGCAACTTAAAAACATTGAAGCTGAGTTTGCAGAATTCGTGACTCTTAACTCATCAGGTGACCCTGTTGAAGCATCTACTATCTTGGATCGTGCAGAAGAGCACACTATTGCATTGGGTCAAATTTCAGAGAAGATTCCTGCTATTGTAGCTAAGTTGGAAGATGATTTCCCAGATCAGTTGGATGATTTGGAATCTGGCTATCGCAAGTTGATTGAGCAAAATTATCACTTCCCTGAGAAAAATATCGAACGTCGCTTCCAAGAAATTCGTGAAGCTATCCGTTCAAACTCAAGTGAGTTGGTTTCTCTTGATTTAGACCGTGCGGAAGAAGAAAACGCTGAGATTCAAGAAAAAATTGACAACTTGTATAGCATTTTTGAACGTGAAATTGCCTCATACAAGGTTGTTATGCGTCAAAAGAAAATTTTGCCAGGTTATCTCAAGCATGCTAAAGAAAACAACAAGAAACTTCAAGAAGAGCTTGAGCGTCTCATGTTGACTTACATCTTCGATGAAACTTATGCGGCAGATGTTCGTAGCTTTGCATCTGATATCTCAGGTGTGGAGACGGCTGTTCTTCCAACCCTTGAAAATTTTGAAACTCAGGTAAAACCATTCTCAGAACTTGAGAAAATCTTTGAAAAGAGTCTTAATACCTTGTCAGCTGTTGAAAATGGTCAGGTTGAGGTCTTTGAAAATCTTCAGGCTATTGAGAAAAACGAAGCTAAAGCACGTGAAGAGCTTGATGTTTATGTTAATAAATTGCATGTTATCAAGCGTTACATGGAAAAACGTAACCTGCCAGGTATTCCTCAATCCTTCTTGAGTGTATTCTTCTCAACTAGTGCTCAAATTGAGGCCCTTATGGACGAACTCAGCCGTGGCCGTATTAATATTGATGCGGTAATGCGTTTGACAGAAACATCTAAAAACGCCATTGATCATTTGGAAGAGACTGCTTACTTGGTTGTTCAAAATGCAACCTTGACTGAGCAACTCTTGCAATACTCAAACCGCTACCGTTCGTTCGAACCTGCTGTTCAAAGTAGTTTTGAGCATGCACTTAAATTGTTTGAGGTTGATCATGATTATGATGCATCTTTGGAAGAAATCTCTTATGCCTTGGAAACAGTTGAACCAGGTGTGACAGATCGTTTTGTATCATCTTACGAGAAGACACGCGAACAAATTCGTATGTAAGAGAAAGATTCTGGACTACGGTCCAGAATTTTTTGTAAGGTCCGTTTTTCATTTCATATTTGAATTAAATCTAGTGAAGGCTTATATAGGCATCGAAGAATCGAGGTAATTATGTCAGAAGTTAAAGGTTTATTAGTTATGGACGTAGATTCTACGCTAGTCCAAGAAGAAGTTATTGATTTATTGGGAGAAGAAGCAGGCGTTGGTCAAAAGGTTGCTGAAATCACAGAGCGTGCCATGCGTGGGGAATTGGATTTTAGACAGGCCTTGAATGAGCGTGTGGCGACCCTCAAGGGATTACCAGAGAGTATATTTGACAAGGTCTACGCCCGTATTCATTTCAACAAGGGAGCCAAGGAACTTGTAGATGAACTCCACGCCCGTGGCTTTAAGGTAGGCTTGGTTTCTGGAGGTTTCCATGAGACTGTGGATAGACTAGCAGTTGAAGCAGGAATCGATTATGTTAAGGCTAATCACCTAGAGGTGGTTGACGGTGTCTTAACTGGTAAGGTCTATGGTGACATTGTCACCAAAGATGTCAAGGTAGCCAAACTCAAAGATTGGGCAGCAGAAAATGGTCTCGAACTCTCGCAAACCATTGCTATGGGTGACGGTGCTAATGATTTGCCTATGATTAAGACAGCTGGCATCGGCATCGCCTTTTGTGCTAAACCAATTGTCCGTGAACAAGCGCCTTATCAAATCACAGAACCAGATTTGTATAAGGTGATTGATATTTTGGATGGGGTTAAGAAATAGAACAGATAAAAAGAGTCCTTTGGATAATTCCAAGGGACTCTTTGTCCAGCAAAAAAAGCACCGAATCGGTGCCACTTTCTAAAGTTGAATACGGACTAAGCCTTATTTTAACTTTGCTGCCTTGTTTCGAATGGTTTCACTCCCCCATTGTAATGATTTTGGTTGACTTCTCTTCAAACGAATCTTATCATAGAGGAGTATAGTATTGAAATGGGGGAAGAGACATGTTATACGAATATCCAGCGATTTTTCACACGATTGAGGAAGGTTATCAAATTAGTTTTCCTGATTTTGGTCGTAGCATTAGGGCAGATTCTTTACCTCTTGCCATGACAAAAGCGTCTGTGTTCTTATCACATATTATTAAGGGGTATGGAGATAAGGCTTTACCTGAGCCGACTGCGGTAAGCAGCATTCCTAACGAGGAAGAACTCGTCGTGTTAATCCAAACAGAGCTTGATTAAGACTAAAAACTCTCGGAAGATTAATTCCCGAGAGTTTTAGGTTTTATTGGCCACATAGACGCCCAAGACGACTAAAATACCTGCAAAAATTTGTAAATACGAGAAGGGTTCTCCTAAGACGACGACAGCCGCTAGAATTGAGATAATTGTCGAAATCCCAATAAAGGATGCTGTTCGGTTAACCCCGATATTTGCGATGGCAAAATTTGATAGAAGATAGCCCAGAACACTGCATCCCAAGCCTTGATAAAGGATGGTGATAGTGAATTTTGGATTGGTCACAGGGAGTAGCAAGAGCTCTTTCAAATCGCCTGCTAGAAAGCCTTGGCTGAGTGCAAAGAGTCCAAATGTCAGGCAACCACTGGCAAGCATAAAATAAGTAATCTCAAGACTATTGAATTGACTAGCCCTTTCAACATCAACGCAATACAGGGCGTAGGAGACAACTGCTAGACCTAGAATCAAGTAGCCCACCAGGGAGAAGTGGGTAGAACCGCCAGCAGCAAAGACAGCCATGATGATACCGACGAGGGTGGTGATGACACCGACCACCTGCCAACGGCTGGGCCATTCTTTTAAAATAAGGCTAGACATGATAAGGGCAACGACTGGGATGCAGGCGAGAAAGGCTCCACTTTCAGAAGCCGTCGTCATACGAATACCAATTGTTTCACAGATAAAATAGATTATCGGATTGAGGATAGCAATACGTGTCAGGGGTTTAAGATTTCTACCGTTAATTGTTATCCGACGTCGACTGATGAGAAAATAGAGGTTAATAAAAAGGAAGGCTGTGACAAAACGCCAAGAGATTAAAGCCAGGTCACTGACCTGTGCTGTAATAGATTTGGTAAAGATAAAACTGAGCCCAAAGAGAATCTCACAAGTCGCTGCAGCCAAACATCCCAAGATGATTTTATTTTTCATTGTCTCACCTCCTGAATTTGGATTTCCACGCCTATTATAACACTTTCAGGAAGCGTTTACATCAATCTAAATCTAAAAAAATAGACTAGCAGAATAGCTAGCCTTTTTTATCTTATTTAGTTACCAATTGAAACAGTTCCGTCTGATCCGACTTTGACGTTTGTACCGTCTTGGCTATTAACATCGACTGAACCATCTTGACCAACTGTTGCGCTGTTACCTTCGCTATCGTTAGCTTCTACAGTGTTATTGCCGTTTGTTTTTGCTGAGTTAGCGTTTCCGTCGCTGACTTCAGATGATCCATCTTTGTTGACTTTTACTGAAGCACTTGAATCAGTTGAAGAAGATTCTTTGGTCACCTTGCTTGATGATGGTGCTGAAGATGATGAGTCAGTTTTGTCTTTAGAGTTGCCACATGCTGCTAAGGTCAACAAGGCAAGAACTGAGACAGAGGCTAAAGTTAATTTAGAAAATGTTTTCATAATAGTCTCCCTTTTTTCTTAGTAAATTCATTTTAAATGAAAAAATAAAATTTTAAAAGCGCTTCCAGTCGTTTTTACTCAACTGTAATCCCTCGGTAATATCAGTGTTGTACAAGACTAATCTATTGGAAAATAAGAGCTGCTAACCCTTACGCTTTCTGTTTTTTTGATAGATATTTCAAATCGTTCAGCTCGGTCCTTAGCCCTCTCTTTGTTATAATAATAAAAAATAGATTGAGGTGACATGATGTATCAAACAACAATTAAAGGTGACAAACGATTCCATTCACTTTCAGAGGGGTATGGAGCACCTGTGGAACTTTTTGGCTATACGGAAGATGGGGAAACACCTATGAGCCTGGTGAATATTGCTTTGGCTTCTTGTGTGACCATGTGTCTACAGAGTTATTTTGCCAAGTATCAGGGAATTGAGGAGCTTGCTATTCAGGTTGATTCCAACTATGAAGAAGGGCATTTCACACTTGCGATTCATTTACCTAAGGATCTGATTTTGGAAAATGAACAAGAACTCTTGGCTTTTGTGGATAATTATTGTCGAGTGAAGAAGCTTTTTCGTGAAGATATTAAGGTTGATATTAGCTTAGCAAAATAAGCTTATTATCCTTTATGAACTTCGTGTTATACTAGTAGATAAAGACGTGTCATTTCACTAGGTGTGGAATGAGCAACGATAGGAGGGCTTGCTATGGAAGACAAACTACATGAGATCCGTGTATTTGAGAATTTTCAAGAAGAACTATTTGAAACGGGACATGTTATCGTGACAACTAAGGTAGTCGAGAAGTCCCTGAATTATTTTGGTAATGCTCATGGGGGATATCTGTTTACGCTTTGTGACCAGGTCGCAGGGCTCGTGGCCATTTCAACAGGTGACTATGCGGTGACGCTTCAGTCTAATATCAATTATCTCAAGGCAGGGCATTTGTCTGACCAACTCAAGATTGAGGGATTGTGTGTTCATAATGGCAAGACGACCAAGGTGGTGGAAGTTGTCATTACTAATCAGGAAGAGAAAATCCTTACAAGGGCTACATTTACCATGTATGTGACAGGCTCGGTCGAGGAATAGAAAAGGAGCGTTTATGTCAGATTTTCAAACCATGGATGACTTTGCGCTCTTTGTTAATGACTACCTGACACCAAACCAACTGGGCGTTCAAGCATATTCCTATGCATCTGACCAGCAGGAGCTCTCTCTTCTGGTGACCATTGACGATTATGAGATGATGTGTCGTTGGCATGCTGTCTGGACTTTTTCAGGTTTACACCAGGCCTGCTTTCAGTCTGTAATGGACACGGATAACAGCTTTTCTATTGATAGTGATAGCTTGGCTATGAAAGTGCGTTTAAGGGATCAAGAGCTCTTGTTTCAAGCAAAGGGGCTTGAAATGGTGGTTGTCGATTTGCCTGAGCCTCTTTTTCGTTTAGCTGATGTGTCTTTTAACGAAGGAGGAAAGCACTTTACCTACCTTTGTGAAGATCAAAGTGTTGCAGCAGAAGATTGGGTCTTGGTTCCTATAGGCTCTGGTAATGCCGAAAAAGAAGCATTTGTAGAAAAGATTTCCTATGTCCTAGTGGACGAGGTTCCAGTTGAGCTGACAAAACTGAAAAAGGTGATTCAAAAGTTGGATTTAGTAACCGTTCGTTATGATGTGAGGGTTGTTCGGAAGGGGTTTTTGAGTTTTTCAGGGATGGCTTTTGAAGGCGAGGAATTAGGTAAGCCAACAGACTTCCTTTGGGTACCTTTTTTAGCAGAACAAGATGATTTGGCTGTTCCTACCTATGGCATTCGGATCAATGATGGTAGTCGCAAGACTTATGTAACAGCCTTGGCTGGTGAGGATGATAGTATGGAAATGATTGCTCTAGCACCAGCTACTTATGCGGTATTTAAACTTAGAGGGCCTGCAACGGCAGCTGTTTGGGAGAGTTTTCACTATGCTAAGAACCATTTTGAAATGATTGACCAGCCCACTGTAGAGGTTTATCTCCCAGGAAATCGTCAAGCTGAAGATTATGAGATGGAAGTTTGGATTCCAATAAAGGAGGAAGTTTAGATGCGTCTGGATAAGTTTTTGGTAGACTGTGGTGTCGGGAGTCGTAGTCAGGTCAAGACCTTTCTAAAAAAGAAGCAAGTGACTGTAAATGGTCAAGTGGAGACGTCACCTAAGGCTCAGATTGATGAGAAGCAAGATCAGATTGCTTTTCAAGGTCAAGCATTAACACATGAGACCTTTGTTTACTATCTTTTAAATAAGCCTCAAGGTGTCATTTCAGCAACAGAGGATGCCCGTCACAAGACAGTGCTCGATTTACTCGATGACACAGCAAGACATAAGCAGGTCTTTCCTGTTGGTCGTTTGGATATTGACACTCACGGCCTCCTGCTTTTGACCAATAATGGTGACTTAGCTCACGCCATGCTATCTCCAAAGAAACATGTGGACAAGATTTATCAAGCCAAGGTGGATGGTATCCTGGATCAGGAGGATATTCTGGCTTTTGAAAAAGGGATTGAACTCAAAGACCACACTTGCCAACCAGCTAAACTAGAGATTGTATCCGTAGATAGGGATGCTGGGACTAGCTTGGTTCAGATTACCATTGCTGAGGGGAAATTCCATCAGGTTAAGCGTATGGTAGCTGCTTGTGGTAAGGAAGTGACAGAGTTACAACGTATGAGTATGGGGCCTTTAAGTCTGCCAGATGATTTAGAACTTGGTGCTTGGCGACGTTTAACCGAGGAGGAGTTGGAAGCTTTAGCTGTTTTTGGAATTCCTTTGGCTTAAGCTAGTTAAGAGTTGCGAAATGGGCAGATTTTTGTTACTATTATTGTGAAATAATAGAAGAAAAAACGAGGTAAATTCAAGTGGCATTTGGAGATAACGGACCACGTAAGAAATCATTTTTTGAACGTCTAACAGTATTGGTCGTTTTGATCATGCTATTAGTAACAGTTGGGGCATTGATTTTCCAAGCAGTCGCAGCTGTCCTTTAAGACGCTATCAAGCGTTTTTTTGTGTCTGTCAGAAATTCTTTTATGTGAGAATGTCTTGATATAGGACACACGAGTCAGAAAGAGAGATATAGAGATGAGTATGTTTTTAGATACAGCCAAGATTAGTGTCAAAGCTGGTCGTGGTGGTGACGGGATGGTCGCTTTCCGTCGTGAGAAATATGTACCCAATGGCGGTCCTTGGGGCGGTGACGGTGGTAAGGGTGGCTCAGTCATTTTCAAGGTTGACGAAGGCTTGCGTACCCTTATGGATTTCCGTTATAACCGTAAATTCAAGGCTAAGAATGGCGAAAAAGGGATGACCAAGGGAATGCACGGTCGAGGTGCTGAAGACCTCATCGTTAGCATCCCGCCAGGTACGACAGTTCGTGATGCTGAGACCGGCAAAGTTATTACTGATTTGGTTGAAGATGGCCAAGAGTTTGTCATTGCTCACGGTGGACGTGGTGGTCGAGGAAATATCCGTTTTGCAACACCTCGTAACCCTGCTCCTGAAATCGCTGAAAATGGTGAACCAGGTGAAGAACGCGAACTTCAATTGGAATTGAAGATTTTGGCTGATGTTGGTTTGGTTGGTTTCCCATCTGTTGGTAAATCAACGATTCTCAGTGTGGTAACAGCAGCAAAACCAAAGATTGGTGCCTATCATTTTACGACAATTGTTCCTAACTTGGGAATGGTTCGTACTAAGTCAGGTGAGAGCTTTGCTATGGCTGACCTTCCAGGATTGATTGAGGGGGCTAGTCAGGGTGTTGGATTGGGAACGCAGTTCCTTCGCCACATTGAGCGTACACGTGTTATCCTTCATGTGATTGATATGTCAGCGAGTGAAGGGCGTGATCCTTACGAGGATTATCTTCAGATCAATAAAGAGTTGGAAACTTATAATCTTCGCTTGATGGAACGCCCACAAATTATTGTGGCTAATAAGATGGACATGCCTGAGGCTGAGGAAAACTTGAAAGAGTTTAAGGAAAAATTGGCTGCTAACTACGATGAATTCGATGAGTTGCCACAAATTTTCCCAATTTCAAGTTTGGCTCACCAAGGTTTGGAAAATCTCTTAGAAGCTACTGCAAAATTGCTTGATGAGACAGACGAATTCTTGCTTTATAGCGAAGATGATATGGAACAAGAAGAAGTTTACTACGGCTTTAACGAGGATGAACGTCCATTTGAAATTAGCCGTGACGACGATGCCTCATGGGTACTTTCTGGTGAGAAACTTGAAAAACTCTTTGTTATGACCAACATGGAACGTGACGAATCAATCATGAAATTTGCACGTCAATTGCGTGGTATGGGAGTTGATGAAGCGCTTCGTGAACGTGGTGCTAAGGATGGCGATATCGTTCGTATTGGTAACTTCGAATTTGAGTTTGTGGATTGACCATGAAAGACTTTCTAAGTGCCAAGCACTTGATAGTCTACGGCAGCCGCTATGGCGGATTGCCTATCAACCTCACTGACTGCGTAAAGTCGGTATAATCGACCGACTTTCCTTCGTTTCGTGACCATGAAAGATTCTCTAAGTGTCAAGCACTTGATAGTCTACGGCAGCCGCTATGGCGGATTGCCTATCAACCTCACTGACTGCGTAAAGTCGGTATAATCGACCGACTTTCCTTCATGTCGTGACCATGCAAGACTCTCTAAGTGCCAAGCACTTGATAGTCTACGGCAGTCGCTAAGGCGTTCTGCCTATCAACCTCACTAACTTCGCAAAGTCAGTGAAATATAAAAATATTGAAATAAGAGGTTTACAATGGGAGATAAACCGATATCCTTCAGGGATAAAGATGGGAACTTTGTTTCTGCGGCCGATGTTTGGAATCCAAAGAAACTTGAGGAACTCTTTACGCGCTTAAATCCTAACCGAAAACTCCGTCTTGAGCGTGAACGTTTGGCAAGGGAAGAAGCAGCAAAACACCCTGAATTAAATGAAGAAACAGAGCAAGTCTAGCACTTGCTCTGTTTTTTTCTTATCCAAATTGGTAATCAAAAACAGCTACTCTAGCAAGAGTAACTGTTGTGATGATTAAGCGTTTAGAACCTTGTCCAAGAATTCTTTCAAACGTGGGTGTTGTGGGTTATCGAAGATTTGATCTGGCGTACCATCTTCGAGGAACTCACCGTCCGCAGTAAAGATTACTCGGTTGGCTACCTGACGGGCAAATCCCATTTCGTGGGTAACGATAATCATGGTCATACCTTGCTCTGCTAATTCTTTCATAACGTTAAGAACGTCTCCGACCATTTCGGGGTCAAGGGCAGAAGTAGGTTCGTCAAAGAGCATGATATCAGGATTCATTGCCAAACCACGTGCAATTGCCACACGTTGTTTTTGTCCACCTGACAAGCTATCAGGTGTAGCATCGGCTTTGTCAGCAAGTCCAACACGATCAAGAAGATCCATAGCTAATTTATCAGCTTCTTCCTTGTTCATACGTCCAAGTTCAACAGGTGCAAATGTTACGTTTTCAAGGACTGTCATGTGTGGGAAGAGGTTGAAATGTTGGAAGACCATCCCGATATTTTCACGGGCTTTGTCAAGGTCTGTCTTAGGATCTGATAATTCATAGCCATCAACGACTACTTTACCAGATGTCACTGTCTCAAGTAGGTTAAGGGTACGAAGGAAGGTTGATTTACCTGAACCTGAAGGACCGATGATACATACAACGTCACCTTCGTAGAATTTGGCGTCAATGCCTTTAAGGACTTCATTGTCGCCGTATGATTTGTGCAAGTCCTGCACATCGATTTTCAATTCAGCCATTATTTAAGTCTCTTTTCTAGTCGTTTAGCCAATTTCGTCAAGCATGTGATGATGACCAAGTAAAGGATGGCCAAGATCGCATACATACGGAATGATTGGTAGTTACGAGCAATGATGATTTTACCAGTTTGGAAGAGTTCAACCAAACCGATAGCTGATACGATAGTCGTATCTTTCAATGAGATAACAAATTGGTTGATGAAGTTTGGCAACATCAAGCGAACCGCCTGTGGCAAGATAACCTTACGCATTGTTGTATTGTAAGGGACACCCAAGCTTCGGCTAGCTTCCATCTGACCAATTGGGACAGCTTCGATACCACCACGCACAATTTCGGCAATGTAAGCACCACCGTTAAGTGAGAGGGCGATTGTTGCTGCCACGAAGTCATTGATTGGTGACTGGTGACCAGTGATGTTTTCAATCAAGTTAGGAATACCCCAATAGATGAAGGCTGCAACGATCATCAATGGGATACCACGAACCACGTCAACAAAGACTTGTGAAATCACACGAAGTGTCTTGTTTGGTGCAACTGCCATCATACCGAAGATAACACCGATAATCATAGCAATAGCAAATGAAAGAAGGGTCAAACCAAGGGTAATTCCAAGACCTTGGAGAAGTTGTTTGTAGTTGTTTTTAATCAAGCCTACGATGGTTGTTTCATCGGTAGCTTTTTTTGTGCTTCCTTCTTTTGATTTGTTGCTATCGAGGTATTTATTGATAATCTTATCGTAAGTACCATCTTTCACGATAGCAGCCAAACCATTGTTGAACATTTCAATCAACTCAGGATTAGCACCTTTTTTAACAGCAAAGCCGACTTCACCAGTAGCAATACCTTCGATAGGTGTTGTAAAGTTACGCCCTTGTTGGATAGCGTATAGAAGAACGGCTTCATCATCCATAAGAGCATCGATTGAACCAGAGTTCAAGCTGTCGTACATAGTAGAAGCTTCATCGTAAGCACGAACAGTAAAGCCATATTCACCAGCATGGTCTTCCAACCATGAGTAAGATGACGTACCATTTTTAGCTCCTACAGTCTTACCTTTAAGATCCTTGTAAGATTTAACCTTACTTCCTTTAGCTACAGCCAAACGAATGTTTGATGTGTAGTAAGGATCTGAGAAGTCAAAGATTTGTTTACGAGCATCAGTGATGGTCATACCAGCCAATACGGCATCAGCTTGGCTAGATTGTACAGCATTAAGTGATGCATCGAAACCAGGGTTTGTCAATTTGACATTGAAACCTTGGTTTTTAGCAATGGCATTGATGATATCGACGTCGATACCTACATATTTACCTGAACCATTTTGGTATTCGAATGGAGCAAAAGATGAGTCCATTGAGATAGTGTAGGTTTCCTTAGCAGGAGTGGCTTTTGCGTTGGCATCACCAGTCAATTTAAGATCTGCTGAAGGTTTTGATGAAGAAGATTTTGATGAGTCACCCAACCATTTGTTCATGATTTTGTCGTAGGTGCCGTCATTCTTCATTTCCTTAAGAGCTTCGTTGAAGTCTTTGATAAGATTTTCGTGTTTTCCACCTTTTTTAACAGCGAAAGCGAAGCTACCGATAGATTCAGGCTTAATGTTGATAGCGTAGTCTTTTCCTTGACCAATAGCGTATTTAACAACTGGTGTGTCGTCCATAGCTGCGTCAACAGAACCAGAATCCAAGCTGTTGTTCATCAAGTCGCTAGTGTCAAAAGTTTTAACTGTGAAACCATATTTGCTAGCGTTTTTATCAAGCCAAGTTTGAGAAGCGGTACCGTTTTTAACACCGACTGTTTTACCCTTCAATTGTTTGTAGTCGCTGACTTTATCGCTACTACGTGTGTAGATAACAATTGAGGTGTCGTAATAAGTGTCTGAGAAAGTAAAGACCTTCTTACGTGCGTCGGTAACAGTAGTACCGGCCATAAGGGCGTCAGCTTGGCCTGATTGAACAGCATTGACAGCTGCGTCGAAACCAGGGAAGGTTTGGTTAACGTCCCAATTTTTACGTTTGGCAACTTCGTTGATAATATCAACGTCGATACCCTTGTAGGTCTGATCAGAATCTTTGAATTCAAATGGGGCATAGGCTGTATCTGAAACGACTGAGATAGTCTCGGCAGATACCTTAGCTCCGAAAACAAAGAAAACTGACATGACACTCAAGAAGAGTGTCAGAAGTTTTTTCTTCATTATAAAAAGTCTCCTTTATAAAATACCTTCCTATTCTATCAAAAAAAGGTCTTGTTATCAAACCTCTTGGAGTTTGATGTTAGGAAATGTAACAAGGTTCGTTAGCTATGAGAGCTATCTGAGAAGAAGTTGACAAGCTTGTGTCAATTAGTTACACTGTAATCGAATACATGTAAGATTTGTTACAGGAGCTAAAAAATGAAGAAACGTATGCTTGAGAAATATACTAGCCGATATGATAAAGTTCCAAGTTGGCTGATGATTATGCTGTCCTGTTTTATTGCCTTTGGTTATGTCCTTATCGGTGGGTTCCTGGCTGGGATTGCTGTGGGAATTCCTCTCTTTATTGTTTTTGCTTTCTTGATGCTTAATGGCAATATTCAGCTACAAGATGTCAATACAATTTCCTTTAATTTGTTCTCAACTTTATATTTCCAGTTGGGCGTCTTTGTTTTTATTGCCTTAGTTATCTTTTTCTGGGTTAAAGTTGTTGAAAAACGTCCCATTCGTACACTTGGATTTTTCAAGGGTCATATTTGGTTGAACTTGCTTAAGGGTTGGGGACTTGGAACTTTGCTCTTGTTAGTTAGTTTCCTTGGGACTTATTTACTAGGCGGTTTAGAATTTGTGAAGGTAGACTTTTCGCAGAAAACCCTCTTATACATACTTTCCCTAATACCTTTCTGGTTTATCCAAGGTGGAACCGAGGAACTGGTGACACGTGGTTGGTTGCTTCAGACGGTGACTAATAAATTGAACCTTTCTTGGGGAATTGCTATTTCAAGTTCTTTCTTTTCAATATTACACCTAGGAAATCAAGGTGTTACCGCCTTGTCTCTAATCAGTATTGTTCTAGTAGGGGTTCTCATGGCTCTTTACATGCTCAAGACAGATAATATCTGGGGTGTCGCTGCCCTTCACGGTGCTTGGAACTTTGCGCAAGGGAATCTAGTTGGCGTGGCAGTTAGTGGACAGAATGCAGGCGGCAGCTTATTGCACTTTCAGGCCAGGTCAGGCGTGCCTGATTGGTTGTCAGGAGGAGCTTTTGGTTTAGAAGGAAATCTTGTTACCTGTCTCGTACTCCTGGTAGGTATCGTCATCCTTCGTCTACAATTGAAAAAAGAAAACTTTTAAGGCTGAGTTCAAAGACTCGGTCTTTTTACTTCTGTGTTAAAATAGAAGAAACGCTTGGAGGAGACAATATGATAGTTAAGCTTGATAGGGTCATGTTGAAATTGAAAATAGTCGTTGGCCTTATATTTTCTGTCTTGTCTTTATGGATTCTTTGTCCTGAGCTAATTAGAGGTTCTCTTCGTGATAATCCAGTCAAGCAGTTCCTTGCTGTCATTGTTTTATTTTGGCTTTTATTATCCATTGTTCACCTTATAGACGGTATCGTAAATCTCAAAGGTCATGGAAAGCTCTTGGAACTGGATGACAATTCCTTGACCTACTATGGCCAAGCATTTGGACGGAAAACTTTTGACATTCCCTTATCCGAGATTGAATTTGTCAAGAAAGCTTGGACAACACGGATGGAGGATATTGGACGCTCTTCGACAGTGAGATATTCTTTGAAACGCATCGAGCATGTCTTCGACTATGATGCCGAGGTTGATGATAAAAAGAGATATCAGGTGTTGCTTATCTTCTTCAAAAATGGTGAGACAGCTGTTACCTATGACAAAAAACTTGGTCATCAATCACGGAAGAAACGTGCCTATGTCGCTAAGATGCGAATGATTCAAATTCCGCTTACAAGTGGAGAAATCTTCTCCGACCAAGAGATGAATGATTACATAAATGAAAGGAAAAACCATGATAGATAGAAAAGAAGACAACCAATTTCATTTGGTTTCTAAATATGAACCTTCTGGGGATCAACCTCAGGCCATTGAAGCCTTGGTTGATAATATCGAAGGTGGAGAAAAGGCTCAAATCCTAAAGGGAGCGACAGGGACAGGTAAGACTTATACCATGAGTCAGGTCATCCAGCGCGTGAATAAACCAACCTTGGTTATCGCCCACAATAAAACCTTAGCAGGTCAGCTTTACGGAGAATTCAAGGAGTTTTTCCCAGACAATGCTGTGGAATACTTCGTTTCCTACTACGATTTCTATCAGCCAGAGGCCTATGTACCATCATCAGATACCTATATCGAAAAAGATAGCTCTGTAAACGATGAAATTGATAAGCTACGACACTCAGCAACGTCGGCCCTCCTTGAGCGTAATGATGTTATCGTTGTGGCTTCTGTTTCTTGTATTTACGGTTTGGGTTCGCCCAAAGAATATGCTGATTCAGCAGTCAGCCTGCGTCCTGGTCAAGAAATTTCTCGAGACAAGCTGCTAAATGACCTAGTTGATATCCAGTTTGAGCGAAACGACATTGATTTCCAACGTGGGAAATTCCGTGTACGTGGCGATGTGGTCGAAATTTTTCCTGCCAGCCGTGATGAGCACGCCTTTCGTGTCGAATTTTTCGGTGATGAGATTGACCGCATCTGTGAGATTGAGAGTTTGACAGGACGCAATCTCGGTGAAGTCGAGCACCTTGTTCTTTTCCCGGCGACTCACTTTATGACTAATGAAGAGCATATGGAAGAGGCCATCAAGAATATTATGGAAGAGATGGAAGCTCAAGTTAAGCAATTTGAAGCTGAGGGTAAGCTTATCGAGGCTCAACGTATCCGTCAAAGGACAGAATACGATGTTGAAATGCTTCGTGAGATGGGCTACACAAATGGTGTTGAAAACTACTCACGACACATGGATGGGCGAAAAGAGGGCGAGCCACCGTTCACCTTGCTTGATTTCTTCCCAGAAGATTTCCTCATCATGATTGATGAAAGTCACATGACAATGGGTCAAATTAAGGGAATGTATAACGGGGACCAAGCTCGTAAGAAGATGTTGGTTGATTACGGTTTCCGTTTGCCATCGGCGCTTGATAACCGTCCACTTCGACGTGAAGAATTCGAGAGTCATGTGCATCAGATTGTATATGTTTCTGCTACCCCAGGCGACTATGAGATGGAACAGACCGAGACTGTGGTTGAGCAAATCATTCGTCCGACAGGACTTCTTGATCCAGAAGTCGAAGTTCGTCCAACTATGGGTCAAATGGATGACCTCCTTGGTGAAATTAATGCCCGTACTGAAAAAGGCGAGCGTGTCTTTGTAACCACTTTGACTAAGAAGATGGCTGAAGACTTGACTGACTATCTCAAGGAAATGGGTGTCAAGGTCAAATACATGCACTCTGACATTAAGACTCTAGAGCGTACTGAGATTATCCGTGACTTGCGTCTGGGTGTCTTTGATGTTCTTATCGGTATTAACCTTCTTCGTGAGGGAATTGACGTTCCTGAAGTTAGTCTGGTTGCTATTTTGGATGCTGATAAGGAAGGCTTCCTTCGTAATGAACGTGGACTTATCCAAACAATCGGACGTGCTGCCCGAAATAGTGAGGGGCACGTTATCATGTATGCGGATAAGATTACAGAATCTATGCAGAAGGCCATGGATGAAACAGCTCGTCGTCGTGAAATCCAGATGGCCTATAATAAGGAGCATGGCATTGTTCCACAAACGATTAAGAAAGAAATTCGTGACCTTATTTCGATTACCAAGGCTAATGAAGCAGAAGTGGCAGAGGATACTGTGGATTACAGTGCCATGAACAAGAAAGAACGTCAAGAAGCCATCAAGAAACTTCAAAAACAAATGCACGAAGCAGCAGAACTGCTTGACTTTGAATTGGCTGCACAAATCCGTGACATGGTGTTAGAACTGAAGAGTATGGATTAATTTACCTCCCTGCCCCAGCCTTTATTTAAGTAATCTATTGTATATGAAAGAAAGGAAATATATGTCACGCTCACAAGCAACCATTCTGACTAACATGTGTCTCATCGAAGATGGTCATGGAAATATTGTCATGCAGATTCGCGATTCCAAGCGTTATTCTTGGTCGGGTGCTGCCCTACCTGGTGGTCATATTGAAGCACACGAGGGGCTAGTGGAGTCAGTTATTCGTGAGGTCAAGGAAGAAACTGGCTTGACCATCAAAAATCCTAAGCTGGTTGGTATGAAGCATTGGTACACGACAGATGACGAGCGTTATCTGGTGTTCCTCTATAGAACTTCAGACTTTGAAGGAGACATTCACTCGACAGAAGAGGGAGAAGTACGTTGGGTTGCTCGAGAGGATGTACCTAACATGGATCTAGCCTATGATATGCTCAACCTCCTGCGAGTGTTTGAAGAGGATCAACTTTCCGAACTTTACTATCGTGAGCGTCTTGAAAATGACTTTATCCGAGAATTTTGGTAAAAAAATGAACTATTTATTCAAATGAATGAATAGTTTTTTTGTCTTTAAAAACAGATAGAAAGCTTAAAATAAACGATTTTCAGATTTTGCGACGATGATAAAATTAATAAAAATAAAAATTACAATCAATAAAAGTCCATTTTTTCGTTGACAAATGCATAATAATGCATTATTATACTTACATAAGTTAATAAATATAGAAAAGAGATTGATTATGAAAACATGGAAAAAACTTTTGTTGGGATTTGCAGGGATTTTCGCTTTGACAGCTTTAGCAGCTTGTTCTTCGTCGAAGTACACTTTGGAAAAGGTACAAGATAAAGGAACTTTGACAGTTGCTCTTAATCCTCACTTTGCTCCTTTTGAATTCAAGACAATCCAAAATGGTAAGGATACGATTGTTGGGGCAGATGTTGAAATTGCTAAGGCTATTGCAGATGAGCTTGGTGTAAAAGTTAAATTCTCTGAAATGTCTTTTGATAATGTCTTAGCCAATGTTCAATCTGGTAAGGCAGATATCGCCATTTCCGGAATCTCAGCTACTGAAGAACGTCAAAAAATCTTTGATTTCTCAGATACTTACTATGAGTCTGAAACGGTTCTTGTTGTCAAAAAAGATGCGACAGGAACTTACAAACAAACCGGTGATTTTGCTAAAAAATCTGTAGCCGTTCAAAAAGGTTCTATTCAAGAAAATATTGCCAAAGCCAACTTGTCAGATGCTAATGTGGTATCCTTGGCGCAACCTGGCGAAGCCATCAATGAATTGAAGTCTGGTCAAGTTGAAGGAGTAGTTCTTGAAAAGGCCATTGCAAAAGGTTATGTAGACCAAAACAGCGACCTAGCTGTGTCAGACATCGCGCTCAAGTCTGATTCAAAAGATGCCTATGCTGTAGCAATGCCTAAAGGAAGCGATAAGCTAAAAGAAAAGGTTAATAAGGTTATCGCTAAACTCAAAAAAGAAGGTAAGATTGACAGCTATGTTCAAGATGCCTACACTCTTTCACTTAAGAGTTCTAGCAAATAAGGAGTTATTATATGAAGAAATTTTGGTTTATCCTTACAGCTCTAGTCGCTACCTGCTTTCTAGTTGCTTGTAGCGGAAGTCAGGGAGTAAATCCCAAAACGATTAAGGAAAAGAAGAAAATTGTCGTGGCAACAGAATCAGAATTTGCACCATTTGAGTTCAAATCATTGGTTAACGGCAAAGATACGCTAGTTGGAGCAGACATCGAGTTGGCCAAAGCTATCGGTGAAAAACTCGGTGTAAAGGTTGAATTTTCCGTGATGTCTTTTGATAATGTTCTTGCTAACGTGCAAAGTGGTAAAGCCGATATTGCCATTGCAGGGATTTCGGTGACAGACGAACGTAAGAAGGTTTATGATTTTTCAGACAGCTACTATACGTCAGAAAATGTAGTGATTGTCAAAAAAGACAAGGTAAATGACTATACAAGCACTGATAGTCTCGCAAAACAAACTGTCGGTACGCAAAAAGGCTCTGTTCAAGAAACCGTTGCTAAGAAACAAATTTCTAAGGCAAGTGTAGTATCACTGACTTCAAATGGCGAAATGATTAATGAACTCAAGTCAGGACAGCTTCAAGCAGTTGTACTTGAGAAGGCCATTGCAGAAGGTTATATCTCTCAAAATGATGATTTAACCCTTGCCAACTTTAACCTCAAGTCAGACGGTTCAGATGCTTATGCAGTCGCAACACGTAAGGGGTCAGATGACTTGCTTAAAGAAATCAATGCCGTCATCAAAGAGACTAAAGACTCTGGAAAATTTGACCAATGGTTAAAAGAAGCATCAACCTACAAACAAAGTAAGTAAATTTAAAACTTCTGAGCACCTGAAACGAGTCAATTTCAGGTGCTTTCATCAACGGCGGAAAGTCTCGTTTGGTGTTGGCTTTGCTCACTCAAGGGGAGTCGTCAAAAATTCTTAAATCTAAATGGGGGAATACCCCATTTTTTATTGAATTCTCTGCTAAAAACAGTTATTATCAAAGTAGGTAAGTCTGTCAAAATAGACAAATGACATCGTATAGAGTGCTTAAGAAAAGCAAGGAGAAACTATGAAGCTACCACGTTTTGGTGTTGAAGAATGGCTGAATGTCCATGAAAAGTCTGCCATATATGATATCGCAGGAGTTTCAATTAAGGCCCTCACAATGGAAGAATTATTTGACTTATCAGGCCTTGATAAGGAAGCCTTTTTTGCTCAACTACTAAAGAAAAAGATGGATTACGGCTGGATTGAAGGGGCACCAGAGTTCAAAACTCAAGTGTCTAGCTTATACAAGGACATGCCGGTTGATAATATCCTCCAAACTAATGGGGCTACAGGAGCGACGATGCTAGCTCTTTATGCGCTTATTGAGCCTGAGGACCATGTCATTTCCATGTATCCAACTTATCAGCAGCTCTATGACATTCCTAAGTCACTAGGAGCAGATGTGGACCTCTGGGAGATTGAGGAGGACAATAACTGGTTGCCTGATTTGGACCAACTTCGCCGTCTGATTCACCCAAATACCAAGATGATCTGCATTAACAATGCCAACAATCCTACTGGTGCCCTTATGGATACTGCTTACCTTGAGGAGCTTGTGACTATCGCTAAAGAAGTAGACGCCTATATCTTCTCAGATGAGGTCTATCGCAGTTTTGACCAACCTGCACCTTCTATTGTGGATTTGTATGAAAGGGGCATTGCCGTCAATAGTCTGTCAAAGACCTATTCGATTCCTGGTATTCGAGTTGGTTGGGTAGCTTCTAATACTGAGGTGGCAGACATTCTGCGGGACTACCGCGATTACACAATGATTTGTGCAGGTGTCTTCGACGATATGGTGGCTACCCTTGTTTTAGAAAATAAAGAAGCCATCTTGGAACGTAATCGTCAGATTGTAGAGGAAAATCTAGCTCTTATGGACGTGTGGATTGCCAAAGAGCCTAAGGCTAGCTGGATTCGTCCTGCCAGTGTGTCAACTTCCTTCGTCAAATTAGATGTTGACCGTCCCATTGAAGAGTTCGCCTTAGAGCTTCTTCAGGAGTACGGTGTGCTTGTGGTTCCAGGTAACCGTTTTGACAAGGAGTCGCATGTCCGCATTGGTTATTGTTGCGATAAGGAGGTCCTTCAAAAGGGCTTGGAAAAACTGTCGCAATTTCTTAATAAATGTTGACAATGCTACTAATTTTAAGTAAAATAACAAGCGAAAAATTATATTTATACAGGAGTTTCTTATGAAAATGAAAAAACTTTTCCTTGGGGCTATGGCTCTCCTTGCTACTGTGACTTTAGTAGCTTGTGGGTCAAAAAAGGATGCTTACTTATCCATTAAAGAAAATAAAAAACTTGTCGTGGCTGTCAGCCCAGACTATGCTCCATTTGAGTTCAAAACTTTGGTAGATGGTAAAGACCAAGTAGTTGGTTCAGATATCAAGTTGGCACAAGCTATCGCTGATGAACTCGGTGTTAAGCTTGAAGTTACAACAATGAGCTTTGACAATGTCCTTTCTAGCCTTCAATCAGGTAAGGCTGATCTTGCTATTTCAGGTATCTCAGTAACAGACGAACGTAAGAAAACCTTTGATTTCTCATATCCTTACTACGAAACACAAAATGCTATCATCGTTCGCAAAGATCAAGAGTCTACTTACTCAAGTCTTGATGCTTTCAAAGGTAAGAAAGTAGCAGTTCAAAAAGGTACCATTGAAGAAGGCCTTGCTAAGAAACAATTGAAAGATTCAACAGTCGTATCACTTACAGCAATGGGTGAGGCGATTAACGAGGTGAAATCTGGCCAAGTTGATGCTGTTGACCTTGAAAAACCAGTAGCAGAAGGTTACGTGGCACAAAATTCAGATTTGGCTTTGGCAAGCGTTGCCCTCAAAGTTGATGATGGCGATGCAAAAGCAGTCGCTATGGCTAAAGGCAACGAAAGATTGAAAGAAGTAGTCAACAAAGTCGTCAAGAAATTGAAAGCAGATGGTACTTACGACGAGTACATCAAGGATGCTTCTAAATACACAGCAGTTGAATAAATCAGTAGCTAGGGGAGATGCCTCCTCTAGTTTTTGTATAGGAAAAAACTTGGATAGTTTTAGTAGACTTAGAAGTCAACTGTAATAGCAAAAATTCCTAAACTTAAATATATTTCTTGACAGAAAAAGGCGAGTCTTGTATACTTGAATAGAACGTGTAAAATGTTACATTATCTTGAGGAGGTGAATTCAATGTCAAAAACAGTAGTACGTAAAAACGAATCACTTGACGACGCTCTTCGTCGTTTCAAACGTTCTGTGACTAAAGCTGGTACTCTTCAAGAGGCTCGTAAACGTGAACATTACGAAAAACCTTCTGTAAAACGTAAACGTAAATCAGAGGCAGCTCGCAAACGTAAAAAATTCTAATTAAGAATGAAATTAACAGAAAAAAGCTTGAGTCTTCTCAAGTTTTTTTCTTTTCATCGAATAAAGAAGTCGGTTAGTAGGTATGAGATACAAAAAATAAGACGTCTGAGATTTCAGACGTCTTAAGTTTCATATGTCTTTAGTTGAACAAATAAAGATTATTTGTTTGCAAGAAGGTCGCGGATTTCAGTAAGCAATTCTTCTTGTGATGGACCTGCTGCTTCAGCAGCATCTTCAGCTTCTTTTTTGCTAAGAGCAGTTGCTTTGCTAGCAGCTTTAACAACGAAGAAGAGAGTAGTACCAACGATGATGAAGTTGATAACTGCGCTCAAGAAGCTACCGTATGCGATACCGTTCCATGACAATTTAGAGAGGTTTTCAACGTTAGCGGCCTTAACAACTGGGTTAAGGATAAGTGGTGTGATGATATCACCAACAAGTGAAGTGATGATAGCGTTGAAAGCAGCCCCCATAACAACGGCTACAGCAAGATCAAGGACGTTACCCTTGAACAAAAAGTCTTTAAGTTCTTTAATCATTTTGACAATGAATCCTTTCTTTTATTTACTTTTAATATTTTATCTGATTTTGTAAATCTTGACAAGAGATTTGCTCATGTAAAATCAATTTTATTTTACTTTCATTTTTCATCGTGTTATAATTAGGGGTAATGCAATTATGGTAAGATAGGGGGCGATTAGATGGTGATTGATAAAGCTTTAATAGAAGATATTAAGAGCAGCACCAACATCGTCGACGTGATTGGTGAAGTTGTCAGTCTTAATCGCGCAGGTCGTAATTACCTTGGCTTATGCCCCTTCCATAAGGAAAAAACTCCCTCATTCAACGTTATTGAGGATAGGCAGTTTTACCATTGCTTTGGTTGTGGAAAGTCTGGAGATGTCTTTAAATTTTTAGAGGAATACCGTCAGATTTCTTTCCAAGAAAGTGTCAAGGTTCTGGCAGACCGCTTAGGTATTGCAGTTACGATAGACGCACCAAGACAGGCTCAGCAGCAGAATTCTCCTAATCAACCTTTCTATGATCTTCATGAGGATGCGCTTAAGTTTTATCACGCAGTCTTGATGACGACTAAGATAGGAGAAGCAGCGCGTGCCTACCTCTATGAACGTGGCATGACTGACGATTTACTTAAGACCTTCCAGATTGGTCTAGCCCCTG
Source organism: Streptococcus sp. HMSC065H07 (assembly GCF_001837325.1). NCBI lineage: Bacteria > Bacillati > Bacillota > Bacilli > Lactobacillales > Streptococcaceae > Streptococcus > Streptococcus sp. HMSC065H07. The sequence goes on along the minus strand of NZ_KV832034.1, from coordinate 87,746 downwards.
ACGAACCAGATTATCTCTATCAGTCTGTATCAAAAAAATATGACGAAGAGGTGCTGACAGAATCAGGTCTTTTTAATCTTTCTGAAAGTAATCGTCTTTTCGATACTTTTAAAAATCGAATCATGTTTCCGCTTAAGAATGAGTTTGGAAAGACCATCGGTTTTTCAGGGCGTGTTTGGACTAAGGACGATATTGAAAAAGGACAAGCCAAGTACAAAAATACAAGGGCTACCCACATTTTCAATAAGTCTTATGAACTTTATCACCTCGATCAGGCTAAACCGGTGATTCAGAAGACTCATGAAGTCTATCTGATGGAGGGATTCATGGATGTCATTGCTGCCTATAGGGCTGGGCATGTTAATGCTGTGGCTTCTATGGGGACGGCGTTGACCCCTGAACATGTTAATCGTCTTCGTAAGTTAACCAAGAAAATTGTTCTGACCTATGATGGTGATAAGGCTGGGCAAAATGCGATCGCCAAGTCTCTGGAACTGTTATCGGATTTTCAAGTCGATATTGTTAAAATTCCAGACAATATGGACCCTGATGAATATCTACAGAAAACATCCGAAGAGGCTTTGGGGAAACTCTTGGTCGAGTCCCGCATTTCAGATGTGGAATTTTGGATTGGACAGCTCAAGCCTGCTAATGTAGACAATCTTCAAGCAGAGATTGCCTATGTTGAGCAGATTGCTAAGATTATTGCCAAGTCACCTTCTGTGACGGCACAAAATTCCTACATTTCTAAGGTGGCTGACCTTTTGCCTGACTTTGATTTTTTCCAAGTCGAGCAAGCGGTCAATAACGAACGGTTGACCATGAGGAATAAGCAGACGGCTCAATTATCGGCTGCTAGTAATAGTGCTTATGAGTCTTCAGCATCAGGATTCAGAGGGACGGTCAAACTACCTTCTACACCTAAGATTACAGGTCTTCGTCGGGCGGAAAATCAACTCTTCCATCGTATACTTAATCATCCTATGATTTTGAATGACTATCGCATGAGAGAGGAGTTTTTCTTCCAAACACCTGAGTTAGAGGAACTTTATCATATTCTGAAACAAGATGGTCAGATTGATACCGTAGCTTTGTCTCTACTTTCTCAAGAGGTGCAAACAGCCTATTATCAGGTTTTAGAGGAGATTTTACCACCTGAAACCAGTCTTGAAGAAGTTCAGGCTATCGAAGAGCGTAGAAATCATTTTTTGAGGGAACAGGACTTTCGTAAGCAAAGTAAACAAATAAGAGAATCAAGTAACCACGGTGATGTGGATGCAGCGGTGGAAGCCCTGCAGATGCTCATCGCCCAAAAACGAGATATGGAGTAACACATGGCAAAGAAAAAACAAAATACAGCATTTAACGTTCAAGTCGCTGATTTCATTCGTAACCACAAAAAAGCTGGTACAGCAATTGATGATGAAGTCACAGAAAAACTAGTTATCCCATTTGTTCTTGATGCTGATGGGATTGATGACCTTTTGGAACGTTTGACAGACGGTGGTATCTCTATCACTGATAAGGACGGAAATCCTTCATCTAAATATGTTGTTGAAGCCCCAAAACCAGAAGAATTGACAGACGAGGAGCTTCTTGGTTCAAACTCAGCTAAGGTCAATGACCCTGTTCGTATGTACCTCAAAGAGATTGGGGTAGTCCCTCTCTTGAGTAACGAAGAGGAAAAAGAATTGGCTATTGCTGTTGAAAATGGTGACTTGGAAGCTAAACAACGTTTGGCAGAAGCCAACCTTCGTTTGGTAGTCTCAATCGCTAAACGTTATGTGGGACGTGGTATGCAGTTCTTGGACTTGATTCAAGAAGGTAACATGGGGCTTATGAAAGCCGTTGATAAATTTGACTACTCTAAAGGTTTCAAATTCTCAACTTATGCGACATGGTGGATCCGTCAAGCAATCACTCGTGCCATCGCAGACCAAGCACGTACCATCCGTATCCCAGTTCACATGGTTGAAACTATTAATAAATTGGTGCGTGAGCAACGTAATCTCTTGCAAGAGTTGGGACAAGACCCAACACCTGAGCAAATCGCTGAACGTATGGATATGACTCCAGATAAGGTTCGTGAAATCCTTAAGATTGCTCAAGAGCCAGTTTCTCTTGAAACACCTATCGGTGAAGAAGATGATAGCCATTTGGGTGACTTTATCGAGGATGAAGTTATCGAAAATCCAGTAGATTACACAACTCGTGTGGTTCTTCGTGAACAATTGGATGAAGTGCTTGATACCCTTACAGACCGTGAAGAGAATGTTCTTCGTCTCCGTTTCGGTCTTGATGATGGCAAGATGCGTACTTTGGAAGATGTTGGTAAAGTCTTCAACGTCACTCGTGAACGTATTCGTCAGATTGAAGCTAAAGCCCTTCGTAAATTACGCCACCCAAGCCGTAGTAAACAACTTAAAGACTTTATTGAAGACTAAGATAGTAAATGGAAGGGGCCTGAATATTAGGCCCTGATTTTGGAGGAAAAGCTATGTCTGAAGTAAAATACACTGAAGCAGAAATTGAAAAAATCAAGGATCGTATCTTGGAAGCTTTAGAAATGGTTATTGACCCTGAGTTGGGGATTGATATTGTCAACCTTGGCCTTATTTACGATATCCGTTTCCAACAAGATGGCTATACTGAAATCGATATGACCTTGACGACTATGGGATGCCCACTGGCAGACCTTTTGACAGACCAAATTTATGACGCTATGAAAGAAGTGCCAGAAGTCACTAAGACAGAGGTTAAATTGGTCTGGACACCAGCATGGACTATCGAAAAGATGAGTCGTTATGCCCGTATCGCCCTAGGTATTCGTTAGGAGAAATCTTATGAAAACACTGGCTATCGTTGTTCCTTGTTATAACGAGGAAGAGACTATTCATCCTTTCTTAGAGGCTTGTCAGGCAGTTGAGCGACAAATGGCCAATCAGTTGGCTTTCAACTATTACTTTGTCAATGACGGTTCAAAAGATCGCACCTTAGAAGTTTTGAGACAGGTTTCAAAACAATTTGAGAATGTTCACTATCTCTCTTTCTCTCGTAATTTTGGGAAGGAAGCAGGCTTACTTGCAGGACTTGAAGCAGCCCAAGGTGACTACGTCACAGTTATGGATGCCGATCTTCAAGATCCACCTGAACTGCTCATCGAGATGTATGCCAAAATCCAAGAAGGTTACGACGTTGTCGGTACACGACGTGCAGACCGCAAGGGTGAGCCACCTATTCGTTCACTCTTTGCTAAGGCTTTCTATTGGTTGATTAATAAAGTTTCTGATACTGAAATGGTGGATGGGGCACGTGATTTCCGCTTGATGACTCGTCAAGTCGTTGATGCCATCCTTGAGCTCAAGGAAGTCAATCGCTTTTCAAAAGGCCTCTTTTCTTGGGTCGGCTTTGATGTGGCCTATGTCTCTTATGAAAATCGTGAACGTGTGGCAGGAGAGACTTCTTGGTCTTTCTGGAGCCTATTGAGTTACTCACTTGATGGCTTTATCAACTTCTCAGAAGTACCCTTGAAACTTGCCACATGGGCAGGAACCTTCTCATTCTTAATCTCCTTGGTTGGAATTCTCTTTGTCGTTATCCGAAAACTAACTATAGGTGGGAGTGTTGCAGGCTGGGCAAGCCTTGTCTCGATCATCCTCTTTATCGGAGGAATCCAACTCTTGGCCTTGGGAATCATCGGGAACTATATTTCAAAGATTTTCCTAGAAACCAAGAAACGACCAGTTTATATTGTTAAAGAAAAAGGGTGAAGATAACCAGCTATTTATACAAATAAATTTGTTGTATAGAATTATAAATGAAAGCAGATTTTTTCTGCTTTTTTTGATAAAATTAAAGTGCTATTAATGAAAATTACAAGGAGAAAAATATGATTCTAGTAACAGGTGCAAATGGCCAACTCGGAACCGAGCTTCGTCACCTTCTTGACGAGCGTAACGAAGAGTATGTAGCAGTAGATGTGGCAGAAATGGACATCACAGATGCTGAAAAAGTAGATGAAGTGTTTGCGGAAGTAAAACCAACCTTGGTCTATCACTGTGCTGCCTACACAGCTGTTGATGCTGCTGAAGATGAAGGTAAAGAGCTTGACTATGCTATCAACGTGACAGGTACTGAAAATGTCGCTAAGGCTGCCGAAAAACATGGTGCAACGCTTGTTTATATTTCAACGGACTACGTTTTTGATGGTGAAAAACCAGTAGGTCAAGAGTGGGAAGTTGATGACAAACCAGATCCACAGACAGAGTATGGTCGTACAAAACGTATGGGTGAAGAACTAGTCGAAAAACATGTGTCAAACTATTATATTATACGTACTGCTTGGGTATTCGGTAACTATGGTAAGAACTTTGTCTTCACTATGCAAAACCTTGCTAAGACCCACAAGACACTCACAGTTGTTAATGACCAACATGGTCGTCCAACTTGGACACGTACTTTGGCAGAATTTATGACTTATTTGGCTGAAAACCGTAAGGAATATGGTTACTATCACTTGTCAAATGATGCAGCAGAAGATACAACTTGGTATGACTTTGCGGTTGAAATCCTTAAAGATACTGATGTTGAAGTGAAGCCTGTTGATTCAAGCCAATTCCCAGCTAAAGCTAAACGTCCACTTAACTCAACAATGAGTTTGGCTAAGGCTAAGGCTACAGGATTTGTCATCCCAACATGGCAAGATGCTTTGAAAGAGTTTTATAAACAAGAAGTGAAATAAAAACACAGCAGTCCTTTGTGGCTGCTGTTCTGTTTGTATTAGGCAAAAGCCTTGTAAAATGGTATAATTGATTAGATTATAGACTTGTTAGAAAGGGGATTTATGCAACACGTATTCATCATCGGAAGTCGTGGACTTCCAGCAAAATACGGTGGTTTTGAGACATTTGTAGATCAATTAGTCTCCAACCAAGTTTCATCCCAAATTAAATACCATGTTGCCTGCCTTTCTGATAAACAGGCCTATGAGCATTTCGAATATAAAGGTGTAGATTGTTTCACGATTAAGGCCCCCCAATTAGGACCTGCTCGCGTTATTGCCTATGATATGATGGCTATTAATTACGCTTTGAAGATAATCCGTAAGGAAAATATAAAAGAACCAATTTTCTATGTTTTGGGAAATACTATAGGTGCCTTTGTGGCTCCCTTTGCTGGTAAGATTCATAGAATTGGTGGTAAATTCTACATTAATCCAGATGGTTTGGAGTGGAAGCGAGCTAAGTGGCCCAAGCCAGTACAAGCTTATCTAAAGTATTCTGAGAAAGTAATGACAAGACATGCTGACTTGGTTATCTCGGATAATCCAGGAATTGAAACTTATATTCAAGATGCCTATCCGTGGTCTAAGTCAACTTATATTGCTTATGGAACAGATTTATCACCGACAACATTAACAAATCAGGATGCTAAAGTTAGAGATATTTACAAGACATGGAATACTTACGAGAAAAATTATTATTTGATTCTTGGACGTTTTGTTCCAGAAAATAATTATGAAACGGCTATTCGTGAGTTTATGAGTTCCTCAACAAAACGTGATTTAATTATTATTTGTAATTATGAGGGCAATGCTTATTTTGAGGAATTGCGTTCCAAAACACAGTTTGATACGGATCCACGTGTGAAGTTTGTTGGAACAGTTTATGATCAAGACCTATTAAAATATATTCGCAAAGAAGCTTTTGCCTATATTCATGGTCACGAAGTTGGAGGAACCAACCCTGGCTTACTGGAAGCTATGGCACAAACTGATTTGAATTTAGTATTAGGTGTCTCATTTAACCGGTCAGTAGCTCAAGATACAGCTCGTTATTGGGAAAAAGATGAAGGCAATCTGTCGCATTTGATTGATCAAGTAGATGACGTTTTAGATTACTCTGAACTAGGTAAGTTAGCTAAGGAGAACATGAAACAGAACTTTACTTGGAAAAAAATTGTAGGTAAGTACGAGGAGCTATTTTTATCATGAAAGTAAATATCTTACTGTCAACCTACAATGGTGAGCAGTATTTAGCGGAACAAGTTAAGAGTATCCAAGAGCAAACCTATCAGGAGTGGGAACTTCTCATACGTGACGATGGTTCATCTGATGGAACAGTCGAACTTATTAAACAACTGGCTACACGAGATTCACGTATTCACTTTATTAATGAGAATCATATCGAGAATGTTGGTGTGATCAAAAGTTTCCATGCCCTACTTAAGCATGAGGAGGCAGACCTTTACTGTTTCAGTGACCAGGATGATTTTTGGCTTCCTGAAAAAATCTCACTTCAAGTGGCAGAAGCCAAAAAGTATTCTCAGGATAAACCTCTACTCATTTATACTGATTTAAAGGTAGTGGATGAAAATCTATCTGTCCTTCATGATAGTATGATCCGTACTCAGTCTGACCATGCCAATATTGAGCTGATTCAAGAGTTGACTGAAAATACAGTTACTGGTGGCGTTGCTATGATTAACCATGCTTTAGCGGAACTATGGACTGGTGAGGAAAAGCATGATTTACTGATGCATGACTGGTATCTAGGTTTGCTAGCTTCTGCCTTTGGTAACTTAGTCTATATTGATGAGCCAACTGAGCTCTATCGTCAACATAGTAGTAATGTCCTTGGAGCTCGAACTTTGCGAAAGCGGATGAAAAATTGGGTTAGACCCCATATCCTTTTTGCCAAATATTGGAGTCTTATCAAAGCTAGCCAAGATCAAGCTAGAAATTTGCTGGAACTCCCGTTAAGTTCACAGAATAAGGAAATCATTGAAAACTTTGTAACAATTATGGATGCTCCATTTAGAGAACGTTTAGCACGTATTCGAAAATACGGTTATCGAAAAAATAGAGCATTTCACACAATTGTGTTTACGACATTGATTCTTACAAAGTTTGCATATAGAGGAGAGAAAGATGTTAGACTTTTTTAGTCAGAAAAATCGTATTTTGTTACGAGAAATGGTTAAAACCGATTTCAAATTGCGCTATCAAGGTAGTTTAATCGGTCATTTGTGGTCTATTTTGAAACCACTTATGCTCTTTACAATTATGTACCTGGTATTTGTTCGCTTCTTACGTTTTGATGATGGCACACCACATTACGCCATTGGCCTCTTAATCGGTATGGTTACATGGAGTTTCTTTTCAGAAGCGACGAGTATGGGGATGATGTCAATTGTATCAAGGGGTGACTTGTTACGAAAATTGAATTTTTCAAAAGAAATTATTGTTATTTCATCAGTTGTTGGAGCTTCAATTAACTATGTGATTAACCTCCTTGTTGTCTTTGTTTTTGCCTTGGTAAACGGTGTTAATTTTTCATTAGGCTGGTTGACAGTTATTCCATTGTTTGCTGAACTCTTCCTTTTCTCAGCCGGTATTGCCTTTGTCTTAGCAACGCTCTTTGTTAAGTACCGTGATATTGGTCCAATTTGGGAAGTAGTTATGCAAGCTGGTATGTATGCGACACCTATTATCTATTCGTTGACATTTATTTTGCAACGTGGACAAGTTAAGATTGCAAAACTGATGATGTTGAATCCTTTAGCACAAATTATTCAGGACTTGCGACACTTTATTGTCTTCTCAGGTAGCTTGCGTGGTTGGGATTTAATTGGTCATAAAGCTATTGCTATTATTCCGTATTTCCTACCACTTGTTATCTTTGCTATTGGTTACTACATTTTCCATAATCAAGCTAAAAAATTCGCGGAGATTCTCTAATGACAGAAAAGAAAATTGCAGTTAAAGTGGACCATGTAAGTAAGTTTTTCAAATTACCGGTTGAGTCTACTCAAAGTCTTAGAACTGCCTTAGTAAATAGATTTAAAGGAATCAAAGGCTATAAAGAACAACATGTTTTGAAGGATATTGACTTCGAAGTTGAGGAAGGTGATTTCTTCGGAATTGTGGGACGAAATGGTTCAGGAAAGTCGACATTATTGAAGATTATTTCTCAAATTTATGTTCCTGAACAAGGGACGGTTACAGTAAATGGTAAAATGGTTTCATTTATTGAACTTGGTGTCGGATTTAATCCTGAATTAACTGGACGTGAGAATGTTTATATGAACGGAGCAATGCTTGGCTTTACGACAGCAGAAGTGGACGCCATGTATGATGAGATTGTTGAGTTCGCAGAACTTGAAGATTTCATGAACCAAAAACTCAAGAACTACTCGTCTGGTATGCAGGTCCGTTTGGCTTTCTCTGTGGCTATCAAGGCACAGGGTGATGTTCTTATCCTTGACGAGGTTCTTGCAGTAGGTGATGAGGCTTTCCAACGTAAGTGTAATGACTACTTTATGGAACGTAAGAAATCAGGGAAAACAACAATTCTTGTAACTCATGATATGGGGGCTGTTAAGAAGTACTGTAACAAGGCTATTTTAATTGAGGATGGATACATTAAAGCCAAAGGCGAGCCAAGAGACGTTGCCAATCAATATAGTTTTGACAATACAGAACAAGTAATCACTTCAGAACAATCAGGAATTGAAAGAAGTGGTTCGCTTGTGGAAAATCTGAAGCTATCACTGTTGTCTTCTAAGAGGGCTACACCAAATGAACCAATTTCATTTGATTTGACGTATACTTTGCTAGAAGATGTGCCTACTTATATTGCTATCTCATTTACAGATATTGATCGTAATATTTGGATTTACAATGATAATACGATGGACAACTTAACAAGTGGCAAGGGTGATGTTAAAGTAAACTACCAGTGCTCACTAGCAGGGTTAAACGATATTAAGTTAAAACTCGAAATTACTGTAAGGGATGCGAATAACCAAGTTCTAGCCTTTCTTCCGGCTGATGAGATTCCAGTTATTGTTCTTAATAGGGATGATATTGATGAAGATGACGAGTCAGCCAAAGATTCTGCAACTGGTATTATTCAAAGAAATGGGAAGTGGAGTTTTTCTTAAGAGAAAAAAGGGAAGTTTGAATGAAAGTATCGATTATTTGTACCAATTATAATAAGGGGGATTGGGTACGAGAGGCTATAGATAGCTTTCTCAATCAGAAAACAAATTTTGGTTTCGAGATTATTATCATTGATGATGCTTCGACAGATCATTCGTATGAGATTATTCAAGAATATCAAAATAAGTTTCCTGAAAAAGTTAGAACTTTTCGTAATGAAGTGAATCTTGGCATTACTAGAACTTGGAAAAAAGTTTGCCAAGAAGCTAAGGGTCAGTACATCGCGAGATGTGATAGTGATGATTTTTGGACGGACCCATTAAAACTTCAAAAGCAAGTTGATTTGCTAGATGCTTCAACAGATTCACTATGGTCAAATACCGAATTTGACATGGTAGACCTAGACGGAAATCTTATCCAAAAAGATGCTTTTGCTAATAAGGCACTCCCTTTAATTGATTCTTACGAAGAGATGCTTGTCATGAAAGGAATGACAATGGCTTCAACCTGGTTGGTTGATACCACTCTTATGCAAGATGTATCTGCTCAAATTAGCGATACAGCCGCAGACGATACATTTGAGTTGCAACTTGAATTATTCAAACGCACTAAAATTTCTTTTTTGAGTGATTCCACTACTGTATATCGTATGAATTTGGGATCTGATTCAAAACCTATGACATTGGAGACTGCTGAAAGGCGGTTCACAGGTATCTTAGATTCTCAAATTAAATATCTCAACAAATATCCAGATCAGGATATTCAAAGAATTTCACACTTAGCGCTTGTTAAGGATCGTGATTTGGATATCTTAGTTTTTAAAAAAGATCGTCAGATAGAAGACTTGAATTTGAAATTAAATCAAGTATCACAGATTTCTCATGACCAAAACGAGTATATTGAAGTTTTGAAAAAAGAGAAAGAAGAGTTACGTTCTAATTTGACTAGTGAGTTGAATCGTATACAAAGTCTATATGATGACTTACAAATCCAATATAACAGTGTTGTTACTTCGAGAAGATGGACAATACCAACTAAAATTATTAATTTCTTTAGGAGAAGTAAATGAAACGTCTATTGCTTTATGTTCATTTCAATAAATATGATCATATTAGTCGACATGTATTTTATCAACTTGAACATATGAGACCGTTGTTTGATAAATTGGTTTTTATTTCAAATAGTCGTCTTAGTGAAAGTGAAGTACAGAAACTTCGTGATAAATACTTGATTGATGATTTTATCCAACGTGAGAATAAAGGTTACGATTTTGCTGCTTGGCATGATGGTATGGAATTTGTTGGATTTGATAACTTGAAACAGTATGATTCTGTCACTGTTATGAATGATACCTGTTTTGGTCCTCTATGGGATATGGCACCAATCTATGATAAATATGAATCAAATTCAAATGTAGATTTTTGGGGTATGACTAATCATCAAGGAATCAAGGCTGGTGATATTTATATTCATGAACATTTGCAATCTTACTTTATTTCATTTAAAAAACGTTTAGTTGAATCTAGTGTTTTCCAAAAGTTCTGGAAATCAGTTGAGAGTTTCGATGATGTTCAAAAGGTAATCGATAATTATGAAACTCTTTATACCAAGAAGTTTATGGATGCTGGATTTAAGTATGAATCGATTCTTAATACGATTCCACTAAATGATCAGTTTTTCCATAGTAATTTTACAATTCATTATCCTCATGTTTTGCTTGATGCAGGGGTTCCGTTTATTAAGGTTAAGACATTTGATTTAACCCAGCATCTTGCTCCTTATTTGCTTAAGGAAATCGAGAATAGAACAGACTATCCGGTAGAATTCATTTTGTCTCACATGTCAGATATGAGTTTACCGACTCCACCCTACTTGCTTGACCGCAAGGTTATTAAGGAAAGCTCAAAGCCATATTCAGACAATAAAAAGATTGCTGTACATCTTCATACCTACTATGTTGACTTACTTGAAGACTTTTTAAAGCAATTTGAGAATTTTCACTTTACTTATGATCTCTTCCTAACAACGGATTCAGAAGAGAAGAAGGAAGAGATTCAGTCTATCCTTGATAAGAATGGAAAAGTAGCTCGAATCTTTATTACTGGGAATCGTGGACGTGATGTTATTCCAATGCTTAAATTGAAAGATGAACTTTCTGCTTATGATTATATTGGACATTTCCATACGAAAAAATCACCAGAATACCCTTATTGGGTTGGAGATTCATGGCGAAATGAACTTTTCTCAATGTTAATTCAACCTGCTGATAATATTATTGCAAATCTAGAACGTGATGATAGGTTAGGGCTTGTAATTGCTGATATTCCAACTTTCTTCCGTTATACTAAAATTGTGGATCCCTGGAATGAGAATCGTTTTGCCGAAGGAATGAATGATTTATGGGAGCGTATGAATCTTGGTCGAGAAATTGACTTTGATAAGATGAATACTTTTATCATGAGTTATGGAACATTTATTTGGTTCAAGTATGATGCTTTAAAACCATTGTTTGACCTTGACTTACAAGATGAAGAGATTCCAGCAGAACCAATTCCTCAACATACCATTTTGCATTCAATTGAACGTATTCTAGTTTACCTTGCTTGGGCAAGACGTTATGATTATGCCATTGCAAAAAACGATATCTATATTACGCCTTTTGTAGATAATGTTGTGTTAAATATCCGACCAGATACTTTACCAAATACCTATATTAATTTTGATAATATCGGTGGTATAAAAGGTGCTCTCAAATATATTATTGTAGGTCCAGGGACCGCTGTGAAGTACATTTTGAGAAGAATAAAGAGAAAATTTAAATCTAATAATATGAAGGAGAAATTATGACAGAAAAAATTGCGGTGCTTTTACCAGCTTACAATGAAGAAGTGACTATCCAAAAGGTTATTGCAGATTTTCAGAAGGTACTTCCAAATGCGGATATTTATGTTTATGATAATAACTCTAAAGATAAAACTAATGAATTAGCAAGAGAAGCAGGGGCGATTGTCCGTTTTGAACCTAGACAGGGTAAGGGAAATGTAGTTCGATCTATGTTCCGTGAAATTGATGCTGATTACTATATTATGGTTGATGCTGATGACACTTATCCCGCAGATGAGGTAGAAAAACTTTTAGAGCCGTTACGTTCAGGTATGGCTGATATGACCATTGGTGATAGATTATCAAATGGTACTTATGCTGAAGAAAATAAACGAGGTTTTCATGGTTTCGGTAATAATTTAGTCAGACTTCTAGTAAATAAATTATATAAGGGTAATTATCAAGATATTATGACTGGTTACCGGGGCTTTAATCGACTTTTTGTTAAGACCTTTCCAGTTCTTTCCCCTGGCTTTGAAATTGAGACAGAGCTTTCTATTCACTCATTAGATAAACGTTTTAAATTGGTCGAGGTTCCGATTACCTATCAAGATAGACCAGAAGGCAGTGAATCTAAGTTAAATACTTTCTCAGATGGTTTTAAAGTTCTTAAAATGATTTTTAACCTTTTTAAAGATTATAAACCTCTTTTGTTCTTTAGCTTAGTTAGTCTTGTATTATTTATTTTAGGTCTATGTGTAGGAATTCCTGTAGTAACTGAATTTGCTAAAACAGGATTAATTGCTAAGATGCCATCAGCAATTTTAGCAACGGGGTTGATGATTCTTGCCGCTTTATCTTTTATTGCAGGGTTTATTCTAGATACACTAGTAAGACAAAATAGAATGCAGTATGAGTTGAAAATCTACGACTTTTATAAGGATTGATAGAATCTATTATGGAAACGATAAAAGATAATTTTTTTAGTAGAAAAGGTTATAGTAATGTTTTACTCACGATCATTCTGATGGTTACTCTACTTACGGGATTAGTGTCTATTACTTTGAGGAGCCCTATGGTGGGATTAGATGAAATGGGGCATTACGCAAGGAGTATTGAACTTTCAAATGGTAATTTACTTAGTTTACAGGATGGGAATCCTGCACTTGCTGGAGGAAAAATTTCAAATACACAATATGAATTTATAGAAAAAGCTAAGCAAGTTCAATCGGGTAATTCTACTAAGTATAAAGCGACGGATAAAGATTGGTATCATAAATTTTCTTCAATTCCTTTTACTAATCAGAAAAGGTTTTATGTGAATACAAATACTGTTCCCTATACACCTTTTTCTTACTTACCATATGTTTTTACAGCTTATTTGTCGAAAATTATTGGAATAAAGCCTGTTACAGAATATTTGTTAATGAGACTTATTGGTTTCTTAACCTATTTTCTTTTGTTTATATTAGCTATCAAAATTACACCAGTTGGGAAGTTTACTTTAGCATTTATTTCTACTATTCCGACTGTAATAGTTAGTTGGACTAATATTTCTGCCGATGGTTATATGGTTGCAATCTCAGCTTTATTCTTTGCTGTAATATTGAGAGTGGTTTATTCCTTAAAGCAAGGAAAAAACATTACTTTAAATGATGTACTAGCTGTCTCGATTGTAACGATATTATTATCAATGGGAAAAATTCCAATATTCCTATATTTATTTTTGCTATTACCGCTTGCGTTCTTACTTAAAAAAAGATCAAATTTTGAACATAAGGCATACTTTTATTTATTGCTTCTTTTTGGTCTTAGTTTTTTGGTAACTATATGGTGGGTACTGATTGTTAAGAACATTAATACAGGTGCTTATTTTGGTAGAAATGTAGATACGTTCAAGCAGTTGAGTTTTATCTTATCAGATATTCCAAGTTTTTTAACCTTACTTGTTCGTACATTATTGGGCTATAATTTTTTTGTATATACTATTGGGTATACGAATGATTTAGCTGTACATGCAATTCCAAAGTTGTTTACCTACTTGAGTGCTACAGCACTGGTATTATCAGTATTTGCTAAATACAATAGTCAAAACTATCTGAAAGCACCAAGAAATATTTATTTTAAGTTGTTTGAGATTTCAAAATATTTAATTTCTTTTGCTTTTATTGTTTCGGTATTTATCATACTTTACTTACAGTTCTCAGAAATTGGTAGTCATACCATTGATGGAGTTCAAGAACGATATTTTATCCCAATTTACTTCATTTTATTAAGCATAATTCCTAAACGAAAAATATCATCTGGATTATACCTGACTATAATTTCGTTATTGGCAATTTTACCAGCGATTTCTTACTGGTTAATTCTTTTTAATCAACTCTAGAAATGGAAAATAATTTTATGAAAAAAGCTCGTAGTTTGGGGATATCTTTTATCAAGTGGCGTTACGTAATCGCTCTATTTGCTCTTATTTGTTCAGTAAGTCTGAATCTTAATGGTAGTTCAATTGCTAATTGGAATAACTTTGGTGTTAGAGAAACCGTGTCAGGTGTTCAGTCTGAAACAAAGACAGTTGACGATTATCAAGGCTTTCAAAAATTAAAGTTATGGGTTCCATCACTGTATCGTACGGATGATACTATCATAGGTAGTCCTAGACCAATCAGATCTGATGAATGGTTAGTCCAAACACCTTTTTACTTATCTCAGGTAAAAACAGGAAATCATTTTACAAATAAATCCTATCAAGTTACAGGTCAGAATATGATGCTTGCTTATAATGTTTCATCCTGGCATATTTCAACGATAGGGAAACCATTTAACTGGGGATTTCTTTTCTTAGGAGCCTCTAGAGGGTTATCTTGGTATTGGAGTTTTAAAATTATAGCAATGCTACTATTAGCTTATGAATTTGCTATGATTTTAACCTCTAGGCGTAAGCTATTATCAGCTGTATCAAGTTTTTGGATAACTTTCACACCAACAGTACAATGGTGGTTCATGCAACATCTTGGCGATGTGGTATTCTTTTCATTATTGATAATGGTGTCTATATATCATTATTTTAACTCTGAAAAGAAAGTGTTCAAAATATTAATGGCAATAAACTTGATAATTGCTCTTATTGGGTTCCCATTAATTATATATCCAGCATTCCAAGTCCCATTTGCTTATATTATTCTATTATTTACAGTAATACAGTTTTTCAAGGCATTAAGAAATAAAAAGGTTACACTATTTGATGTGATTGTGATTACATTAACTTTATTTGTTTCGCTTACGATAGATGCATTGACCATTTATCAGAGTTGGGATGCAATATCAGCAACTCTTCATACTGTATATCCGGGAAAAAGAATTTCTGTTGGTGGGGAATATACTTGGAAAAATTTAAGTGATTTCTTATTTAATATCGTTCTGCCATTTAAGGCTCCTCAAGTAAGTAACCAAGTTGAACTATCAAGTTCATTTAATTTCTTACTTTACATACTGATAATCTTGCCTTTTGTTATTAAAAGGAAAGATATCAATAAAAACATCTTTGGGATTGTCTTAGTAGTTTATTCACTAATGCTGATGCTTTATAGTATAGTTGGTATACCAACCGTACTATCTAAATTAACATTGTTTAGCTATGTACCATTTTCTAGGTCGTGGCAATCGATGTCAGTAATTGCAGTTTTTGCTTCGATATGGTTTATATCTTTTATCTGGGATAAATTAGAGAGAGTAAAGTTAACTAAAATTTTACCATCTTTATTCATTGTCACGATACTCTACTTATACAGAGGACTAACAGATGATATCTATAAGAATTATTTAGGAAGGTTTACATCCGTTATTTTAATTGTGATTATGTTAATTGCTTTTATTTGTATTCTTTATAGAAAAAAAGGTGTATTCTATCCTATTATGTTAGTCATTATAACTGTGAGTGGATTGACTGTTAATCCACTCACACATGGCATAGGTGCTATTGAAAATAAATTACTATCTCATGAAGTTGAAAGCATTGTAGGAAGAAATCCTAATGCGATTTGGATGTCTGATTCTACAAATCTCTATCACTTTGTTCAAATGTTTGGTGCTAAAAGTATAGATGGTGTTAGATTTTATCCCGATAGACAACTTATGTCTAAAATTGATAAGCAAAATCAATATGAAGATGTATGGAATAGATATGCACACTTAAAATATTCATTAACGAACGAGAACACATCTATGACTACACCAGTTCCCGATAATGTAAATATTAACTTAAATATAAATGAGTTAAAAGACTTAAATGTAAAATATATTTTGACAACTAGAGACTTAAATAAAGAATTTGGTTCGTCATTTACAGAGATTTATCAGGATAATGATAATAATAGAATCTTTGAATATTTGAATTAACTTCCCCCTCCCACTTACGAATAAGTAAGTAGGAGGTTTTTTTCTTATGTATAGTATTGTAGCTGAGGAGTCGGGGCTTTTGCCTCGTGAGCGTCTCTTGCAGAAAGGAGCAGAAGTGTTGTCTGACCAAGAGCTGTTGGCGATAGTGCTGCGGACGGGGACCAAGTCTGAGTCGGTCTTATCTATGGCTAATCGTATTTTGAAAGGGATGACGAGTTTGGCGGATTTGTCTCGTTTGTCCTTGAATGAGCTTCAGGAGATTCCTGGTATTGGACGTGTGAAGTCTATTGAGCTCAAGGCTATGGTGGAGTTGGCTAAGCGGATTGAGAAGGCTGAGTTGTCTCGTTCTGAGCAGATTATGTCCAGTCAGCAGGTGGCTCGTCGTATGATGTTGGATATTGGGGACAAGCCTCAGGAGCATCTGGTGGCTATCTATTTGGATACGCAGAACCGTATTATTCAGCAAAAGACGGTCTTTATTGGTGGGGTCCGTCGTTCGATTGCTGAGCCACGTGAGATTTTACATTATGCCTGTCATCTGATGGCAACGTCTTTGATTGTGGTTCACAATCATCCGTCAGGTGAGGCCTATCCAAGTCGAAATGATATCGATTTTACTCAAAAGATTAAGCGGGCCTGTGATGACTTAGGGATTTGTCTGCTTGATCATCTGATTGTTGGAAAATCAACCTATTATTCCTTTCGTGAGGAGAGGGAGGATTTTGATCTTTAGGTTGAACCTATGTGATAAAGACAAGAGAAAAGCAACTGAGTACAGTCTCAGTTGCTTTTAAAGTTCGTTAACGACGTATTCAAAGAGTTTGAGGTCTTCTTCGCGTTTGTCTAGGAGAAGCTCTGGGTGCCACTGTACACCAAGGAAACGAAGGTCTGGACTATTTGACTCAACGGCTTCGACGGTGTTGTCCTCAGGGTCACGCGCAATGACACGAAGGTCAGAGGCCAAGTGTTTGATACTTTGATGGTGGAAGGAGTTGATAGAGGTTTCACGTCCGTAGATTTCTGCCAACTTACTGTTCTCATCAACAATCATCTCATGGTAGAGGTAATCAGACGGCTTGTCCTGCCAGTGATGCTCAATATCTTGATGGAGGCTACCACCTAGTGCGACGTTCATGAGTTGGGTTCCACGACAGATTGAAAAGATGGGTTTCTTCTGCTTAGTGGCTTCCTCGATGAGTGCCATTTCAAAGATATCCCGTTCGAGGAAGAAGTCATCTTCACTGGCATGGTTCTCTTCGTTGTAGAATTTAGGGTCAACGTTTTGCCCACCGATCAGGATAAGCTTATCAATCATGGAGATGTAGTTCTTGGCTTCCGAAGGATCGGATACTGGTAGTAGGATTGCTAGGCCACCGGCTCTTTGAACTCCTTCTACAAAGCCAGATGGGGCATAGGACCAGTTGATGTCTTCATGGGCTGGATTAGGCCTTACATTGGCAGTGATTCCGATAATTGGTTTAGTCATTGTTTCTCCTTGATTTTTCTTCTTCTTTCATGAAATAGAGTAGGGTTTGTAGTTCGCTAGTCAAGTCTACGTATTGGACTACCACATGGCGTGGAAGATTGAGGTTGACCGGAGAGAAACAGAGAATGCCTTCAATTCCGGCATCAACCAAAAGATCAGCCACCTCCTGGGCCTTAACTGATGGCACTGTCAGGATGGCTGTTTTGATATCTTCTTGGGCAATCTTGTCCTTAATTTGGGAAATCCCATAGATAGGAATCTTGTCCTCGGTTTGAGTTCCAACCAATTCGTTATCGTCTGTATCAAAAGCCATGACCAGCTGCATGCGGTTACGCTCTTGAAAACGGTAGTGGAGGAGGGCACGCCCAACATTCCCAACACCTACGAGGAGTACCTTGGTAGTCGCATTGTCATTTAGGAGTTCAGCGAAAAATGTCATCAGCTTGTTTACGTCATAACCAAAACCACGGCGACCTAGCTCACCAAAATAGGAGAAGTCACGACGAACAGTAGCAGGGTCAATCCCAATCGCTTCAGCAATTTGTTTAGAGCTTGCTTTATCGATATTTTCACGATGGAATCGTTTGAAAATACGATAGTAGAGAGAGAGACGTTTGGCAGTGGCGTTTGGGATGTTTTTCTCAAATGTCATTGATCGCTTTCCTTTCTTTAATTAGTATGATTCTCCTATATTTTAAGAAAAGTTTGTGAAGATTGCAACAAAATAGTGTAGATGAGGCGATATAAAAAACCTATCACATGGATAGGCTATTTCTATGTAGTAAGAAAAAACTTAGACTTCTTCTTGCTCGAAAACGTTACGATCAACCAAACTCTGCATCAAGAAGTAGAATTTTTCTTGCAAGATGTGATGATCTTCATTTTTAAAGATATTAACGTTACGAAGGCCAGATTGGTCTGTGATAGACAATTTGAAGCCTGTCAAGTCTTTGTTAATAGTGATTTTGAGTGGGAAACCTTCGCCTGAGTTAGGCACTTTTTCGAGAAGACGGTGCAACTCGTAGTTTCCGATTTTATTTTGCACAAAAGTCGTATCACGTAGAGTGAATTTTTTGACATTAGGACTGATGGTGTAACGGTACTTACAGTCAGTCAAATGAATGCTTTTTTCAAATGCCATGTTAGTCTCCTATGATTTGATTAAGTTTTTCTGCTAGGGCCTGGAGTTCTTCAGCGGTATTTTCCTCTGATAAACTAATGCGAATGGCTGTTTTTAGCTTGTCAGAATCCTTGCCATAGAGGGCCTGGATGACATGACTTGGATCAACAGTTCCAGCAGTACAAGCAGAACCCGTTGAGACAGCAAAGCCTGCTAGGTCTAACAAGGTTAAGAGAGGCCCATTTTCCTTACCAGGAAAACTGATGTTGATGACGTGAGGTAGGCTAGGTCCTCCACCATTGATTTCATAAGGAATGGTAAGGGAATCTAGAAAGGCCTGACGAATCGTTTCAACATGCTGGTAATTGTCTTGGTAGTGGTCACTAGCATGCTTGTAAGCAGCGGTCATACCTGCAATCCCAACCAGGTTTTCAGTACTGGCACGGCGTTTTTCTTCTTGCTCACCACCGTGGAGTAGGTTGTCAAAATGCAAATCGTTATGATAGAGCAAGCCGACACCTTTAGGTCCGTGGAATTTATGGGCACTAATAGAGAGAAAATCGGCTCCAAGTTCCTCTGGGTGAATAGGAAGCTTTCCTGCTACCTGAACGGCATCGACGTGGAAGGCAGCTTGGTGATTGGCAAGCAAGTCACCAATTTCCTTAATAGGAAGTAATTGGCCAGTCTCATTATTGGCATACATAACAGAAACCAGAATGGTATCGTCACGTAAGGCATCAGTGATTTGTTGGGCAGTAATGACTTGATTTTCTGGTTGAATATAGGTTACTTCAAAACCAAAACGCTCTTCCAAGTAGGCCATAGTGTGAAGGACAGAGTGGTGTTCAATAGCAGTTGTAATCAGGTGCTTACCTTTAGCTTGATTGGCTAGGGCGTAACCTTTGATAGCTGTATTGTTTCCTTCAGTCCCTCCAGAAGTGAAAATAAGCTTACGAGCAGGGACTTCAAAGTATTTGGCCATTTCTTCACGGGCTTCACGAAGTTCCTTAGAAGCCTGTCGACCGTAAGCATGGAGGCTGGATGGATTTCCAAAGGTTTCAGTCATGACATGTGTCATAACTGAAATAGCAGCAGTATTTAAAGGAGTTGTTGCTGCATTGTCCAAATAAACCATAGCTTAGTCCTCATTTGCAGTGTAAGCAAAGAGTGGGCTAAGTGGTTGACGTTCGAAAATACGAGTAGTAGCGTTAGCGATTAGCTTACTTGCTGAAATGTATTTAACGTTTGTAGGAACTTTTTCTTTAGTTGCAACTGAATCTGTCACCAAGATTTCTTTAATTGGAGCAGCGTTGAGGACTTCAGCAGCACCTCCTGCAAAGAGACCGTGACTAGCTACTGCATAGATGTCTTTAACGCCACCACGTTCAAGGATTTTAGCAGCTTCAGCAAACGTTTTACCAGTGTTAAGGATATCATCAACCAAGATTGCTGTTTTTCCTTCAACCTCACCGATGATGTAGCCTTCTTCACGTTCTGAATCATCTTGAGCGTAGTCAATGATAGCGATTGGTGCATCAAGGTAGTCCGCCAAGCTACGAGCACGTTTAACACCTGAGTTTTTAGGGCTAACAACGACAACATCACTTCCTGTGAATCCTTTTTTGTTGTAGTATTCAGCAAACAAAGGCATTGTGAAGAGGTTATCTACTGGGATATCGAAGAATCCTTGAACTTGGACAGCGTGAAGGTCAAGCGTCAAGAGACGATTGACACCAGCTTTAACTAGCATATTGGCAATCAATTTAGCAGTGATTGGTTCACGTGACGCAGCGATACGGTCTTGACGTGCATAACCAAAGTAAGGCATAACAACGTTGACAGAGTTAGCACTGGCACGTTTGCAGGCATCAATCATGATGAGCAATTCCCAAAGGTGGTCGTTAACAGGGTTGCTAGTAGATTGGATGATATAGATATCGTCCCCACGAACAGACTCTTCAATGTTGATCATGATTTCACCGTCAGAAAATTGACGTGAAGATACTTTACCAAGTGGCAATCCAGTAGCCTCAGCAATTTTTTCAGCAATTTCTGGGTTTGAGCTGAGCGAGAACAATTTCAATTGTGGGTTTGCTTTTTGATGTACCATGACGATGGTGACTCCTTTAAAAAAATAAGATGCTAAGCCCAGTTAGGGCTATTGTAATAAAACTACAGATAGTTCTATTTTAGCAAAAAGAAGCAGAAATTTCAGCCTTCAAAGTGTGGTATTAGTGAAAAATACCGAACCTTTGTTAGATAAAACGCCTTTGTATGCGTTTTTAGAGAAATCTATTACCCTCTGGAGTTCTAAATACTTGTGGCATTTGAAGCTACATGTGTTTAAAATAAAAAAAAACAAGGAGCCAACTCCTTGTCTAACTTTTAGTCTTTGTCTCGTTTGAGGGTAGCTACAAAGCGTGCAACCTTACTCTTGGCATACTTAAAGTCAATGTTATTTTCTTTAAGAAAGGCATCAAAGTCGTCTTTACCTTTCTCAGCATCCGAAACTTCTAGTTCAAGCTCGTAGTCTTTCTTATCAGCATAGACATTGACATCAAGAGCCATGAGGCCGATGTTGGTCTGGTACTCGCGACGAGTTGTGGTCAAATGTCCGAGGATGGTTAGGTCCTCTAGTTTAACCCCACGTTCTAAAAGAATGGATTTGATTTGACAATCAGGAAAGTCCAGCGACTTAGTCAAAGCCTTAGCATCCGCAGAATCCATGGTAACGTTGTACTCCATGTTCCCGACTTTTTCAGGGATTTTCAAGGTCAGCTCACCATGAGTGGGAAGTGTCCTAATACGCAAAGACAACTTTTTATTTCTCATGTCACTCTGAGGAGTGTCGATGTAGTAGTTTGTTTGCGTAACAGGTGTCACATGGGAGAAAAGCATCGCTAAACGATTGTACTCGTCTTTGGTGAGTAGAGTCTTGTACTCTATCTCTAAATGGTTCATGTGTGTCCTCCCTTGTGCTTTCAAATGTGGTATAATATAACAGATTGTATTTATTTTATAAAAAACTAAAGCTTTTGACAAGGAGGAGTCCTATCTTGACCATGGATTGGGAAGAATTTCTAGACCCCTATATTCAGGCCGTAGGTGAGCTCAAAATCAAGCTCCGAGGCATTCGTAAACAATTTCGTAAGCAAAATCGTCACTCGCCTATTGAGTTTGTGACCGGACGTGTGAAGTCAGTGGCTTCCATTGAGGAGAAAATCGCCCTTCGTGGCCTTTCGATTGAAAATTTGGCTCAAGATATGCAGGATATAGCTGGTCTCCGAGTCATGGTCCAATTTGTCGATGATGTGGATGAGGTTTTAGCTTTGCTACGTCATCGTAGTGATATGACCATTGTTTCAGAGCGTGACTACATCAGAAACCGTAAACATTCGGGTTATCGCTCTTATCATGTTATCGTCTCTTATCCTGTTGATACCATTGATGGTCGTAAGGAGATTCTTGCGGAGATTCAGATTAGGACTCTAGCCATGAACTTTTGGGCCACCATTGAACATTCCCTTAATTACAAGTATCAGGGGAACTTTCCAGAGGAGATTAAACTTCGTTTGGAAACTACGGCTCGTATGGCTTATGAACTTGATGAAGAAATGCGTAAGATACGTGATGATATTAGAGATGCCCAGTTGCTCTTTGATCCAATTAACAGAACTTTGAAGGATAGTGTAGGAAATAGTGATGACACAGATGAAGACCTCTTCGGATGAGATGAAGGTAGCTATTATTGCCAATGGTAAACCCCAAAGTAGGCGTGTGGCCTCAAAACTTTTTAATGCCTTTCGAGATGATCCTGATTTTTATTTGACCAAGAAAAATCCAGATGTGGTCATCTCAATTGGTGGTGATGGCATGTTGCTATCGGCCTTTCATATGTATGAAAAAGAGCTTGCTCGTGTGCGTTTTGTAGGGATTCACACAGGTCACTTAGGCTTTTATACGGATTATTTGGACAGTGAAGTGGATCAATTAATCGAGACGCTTCGAAAAGACAGTGGTGCTAAGATTTCTTACCCTCTTTTGAATGTCAAATTGACCCTGGCTGACGGGCGTTCTTTTACGTCGATTGCCCTCAATGAAGCAGCCATCAAGCGTAATGAGAAAACCATGGCAGCAGATGTTTGCCTTAATGATGTCTTGTTTGAGAGCTTCCGTGGTGACGGGCTGTCGGTGTCAACGCCTACAGGATCAACGGCCTACAATAAATCTTTGGGTGGTGCGGTCCTTCATCCTACCATTGAAGCTTTGCAACTGACAGAGATTGCCAGTCTTAATAATCGTGTGTATCGTACCTTAGGTAGTCCCCTTATTGTGCCTAAGCATGAGAAGATTACGGTTTATCCTACCCGAATGGGAAGCTACACTCTATCTGTTGATAATAAAACCTATACCAACCGCAATGTGAAAAAGGTAGAATTCTCAATTGACCAACGTAAGATTTCCTTTGTGGCTAGTGCTAGTCACACCAGTTTCTGGGAACGGGTACGTGATTCCTTTATCGGAGACATGGAAGAATGAGATATGAGTTTACAGTAGGGCGTTCTTGTCGGGTTAAGACCTTTTTGAAGGAGCACGATATTTCTAAAGGACTACTGGCCAAGATTAAGTTTGAGGGCGGTCATATTTGGGTCAATGGCGAGGAGCAGTTTGCGACTTATCCTGTTCATGAAGGAGACGTGGTTACCATTGAAATCCCTGATGAGGCACCGCACGAGACCTTGAAACCTATTCCTTTTGACTTGGATATTGTCTATGAGGATGATAACTTCTTGGTGATTAATAAACCTTATGGCTATGCCAGTATTCCAAGTGTTAACCATGACAATACTATGGCTAATTTCGTCAAACATCACTTCGTTAGCAACAATTATCCCAACCAGCGTGTGCATATCGTGACTCGTCTGGATAAGGACACGTCTGGTCTCATGCTGTTTGCTAAGCATGGATATGCCCACGCGCGAATGGATAAACAGTTGCAGCAGAAGTCTATTAAGAAACATTACTATGCCTTGGTTGAAGGTGACACCAAACTTGAGGAGCAGGGCGAAATCATTGCACCGATTGCACGTGATGTGGATTCTATTATCACACGTCGGGTTCATAAATCAGGGAAATATGCCCATACGAGCTATCGCTTGGTAGCTGATTATGGTAGGGTTAAACTGGTTGATATCAATCTTCATACTGGACGTACGCACCAGATTCGTGTGCACTTTGCTCACTTAGGTTTGCCTCTTTTGGGAGACGACCTTTATGGTGGGTCTCTAGACTATGGTATTAAGCGTCAGGCTTTGCATTGTCATCGTCTTGCCTTTATTGATCCTTTCACCAAAAAAGAGATGGTCCATGCGTCTTCCTTGACAGATGATTTTGAAACCGTTATCATGAACTTACAAACTAAAAAAGATTGATTGAGGATTTTTTATGCGTAGTCTATTTGGTGAACTTCGTGAACGTATTGCAGGGAAAGGTGTTAAGATTGTCTTCCCTGAGGGTAACGACGACCGTGTGGTTCGTGCTGCTGCCCGTTTGAAATTTGAAGGATTGGTGGATCCTATTATTTTGGGAGACCCAGCTGAGGTTCACAAAATCTTGAACGATCTTGGCTTTGCGGACTTTAACTATACGATTATTAATCCTGAAACCTATGAAGGTTTTGAGGAAATGAAGGAAAAATTTCTTGAAATCCGTAAAGGAAAAGCAACAGTCGAAGATGCAGAGAAGTTGCTTCGTGATGTGAACTATTTCGGTGTTATGCTAGTTAAACTTGGTCTTGCTGATGGAATGGTTTCAGGTGCTATCCACTCAACAGCGGATACGGTACGTCCTGCCCTTCAAATTATCAAAACAAAACCAGGCATTTCACGTACATCAGGTGTTTTCCTTATGAACCGTGAAAATACCGATCATCGTTTGGTGTTTGCTGATTGTGCGATCAATATTGAGCCAAATTCTCAAGAATTGGCAGAAATTGCAATTAATACTGCTGAAACAGCTAAAGTTTTTGGTATTGATCCTAAAGTGGCCATGCTTAGCTTCTCAACAAAAGGTTCTGCTAAATCGCCAAAAGTTGACAGGGTAGTAGAGGCAACAAATATTGCTAAAGAAATGCGTCCTGACTTGGCTATTGATGGTGAGTTGCAGTTTGATGCAGCCTTTGTTCCAGCAACAGCAGCGATTAAGGCTCCAGATAGTAACGTAGCAGGACATGCTAATGTCTTTGTCTTCCCAGGTTTGCAAGCAGGTAACATTGGATATAAGATTGCCCAACGTTTGGGAATGTTCGAAGCTATCGGTCCAATCTTGCAAGGTCTTAATAAACCTGTTAACGACCTTTCTCGTGGGGCTAGTGCTGAAGATATTTACAATTTGGCGATTATCACAGCTGCTCAAGCTCTTAATGGCTAATTTTAACTTAAAAACAGAGGTTTAACCAAGGTGTTAGACCTTTTTGTTTTATGCATGACAAGTGATTAAAAATAAATTGATTGAGGTGGCTAGAAACCTAGGGAATACAAGGGGTTATTGAGTTTATCGTGTTTTATCATGTAAAATGCTTGTGCAAAATTGTCTGACAACGACTGTTTTTCTTGATTATTCATGCTATAATGAAAGGGTAAAATTTTATTTTTTGGAGAAATCTTATGAAAAAAAGCAAATGGTTAGCCCTTGCGGGTGTGGCACTCCTCAGTGTAGGTGCCTTAGCGGCTTGTTCTTCTAAGTCAAGTACTAGTGGAACGACTTATGGTTATATTTATGTCTCAGATCCCGAAAGTTTAGACTATATCACGTCAAATACTGGACCTACTAAGACTGCTGTAACTAACGGTGTAGATGGTCTTATGGAAGCAGATAAATATGGAAATCTTGTTCCTTCAGTAGCTGAAGATTGGTCTGTCTCTCAAGACGGTCTTACTTATACCTATAAAATCCGTAAGGGTGTTAAATGGTATACTTCTGATGGTGAAGAGTATGCTGATGTGACTGCTAAGGACTTTGTGACTGGTCTTAAGCATGCGGCTGATGCCAAAGCTGGAGCTCTCTATTTGGTACAAGATTCTATTGCTGGCTTGTCTGATTACCTTTCTGGTGCCAATAAAGATTTCTCAAATGTTGGTGTTAAAGCAATCGACGATTATACATTGCAATACACCCTTAAAAAACCAGAACCATACTGGAACTCTAAAACAACTTATGGCTTGCTCTTCCCAGTTAACGAAGACTTTCTTAAGAACAAAGGGAAAGATTTTGGTAAGTCAACAGACCCAACATCTATCCTCTATAATGGTCCTTTCATTCTCAAATCTTTGACAGCTAAATCATCTATTGAGTTGACTAAGAATGAAAATTATTGGGACAAGAAGAATGTACACTTTGATGCCATCAAATTGTCATATTATGACGGTTCGGATCAAGAGGCTCTAGAACGTGGTTTCACGGATGGTGCCTATAGTTTGGCTCGTGTCTACCCAATGAGTTCTAACTATGCTTCAGTTGAGAAAAACTATAAAGATAATATTTATTACACAGCACCAGGTGCATCTACATCGGCTATTGGTGTGAATATTGACCGCCAAAGCTATAAATTCTCAGCCAAGAAGACGGATGCTGAAAAGACATCAACTAAGAAGGCTCTTCTAAACAAAGACTTCCGTCAATCAATCAACTTCGCAATTGATCGTACGGCTTATCAATCACAAATGAATGGTAAAGATGGTGCAGCTCTAGCTCTACGTAACCTCTTTGTTCCTTCTGATTTTGTCAGTGCAGGTGATAAGACCTTTGGAGATCTTGTAACAGAGAAAATGTCCTCTTATGGTGATGAATGGTCAGGTGTAAACTTTACTGATGGTCAAGATGGCCTCTACAATGCTGAAAAAGCTAAGACTGAGTTTGCCAAAGCTAAGGAAACTCTCCAAGCAGATGGTGTTCAATTCCCAATTCACTTGGACCTTCCTGTTGACCAAAGTTCTAAAATCAATGTTGCTCAGGCCCAATCTTTGAAACAAACCATTGAGCAATCATTGGGTAGCGATAATGTGGTTATCGATGTTAACCAATTATCATCTGATGACATACAAAATGCAACCCTTAACGCGGCTAATGCAGCGGCAGAAGACTGGGATATTTCAAACGGTGTCATTTGGGGTCCAGACTATCAAGACCCATCAACTTACCTTGATATCTTTAAGACAACTTCAAGTGAAAATACCAAGACTTTCATGGGGTATGATGATCCAAACAATGCTGCCGCAGCTCAAGTAGGTCTTAAAGATTATGACGCCTTGCTTGATTCAGCAGCTTCAGAAACAACAGACCTCAACGCTCGTTACGACCGTTATGCTCAAGCCCAAGCTTGGTTGGAAGATAGCTCTCTTGTCATTCCATTGACTGTTGGTAACGGTGCAGCACCAGTTATCTCACGTTTGACACCATTTACGGGTGCTAGCATGCAGGTGGGTGATAAGAACTCATCAGACTACTTCAAATATGTGAAACCACAAGAAAAAGTAGTTACTAAGAAAGAATATGAACAAAGTCGTGAAAAATGGCTTAAAGAAAAGAAAGCATCTAACGAAAAAGCTCAAAAAGATCTTGAGAAACACGTTAAATAATATTCTAGAGAAAAAGGCAGTTAGCCTTTTTCTTTTGTCAAAAAGGGGCTAATCCCTAGTGTTCATAAGGGGTATAATTGTGAGAAAGTCAGCATAAGACAAAATATTCTGAAAATTGTACTCATCTTATTTTTTATGGTATAATGTAGGTATATAAAAAAGATTTTTTGGAGAATGCTTATGAAAAAAAGTAAATGGTTGGCCCTTGCGGGTGTTTCCCTCCTTAGTGTTGGGGTTTTAGTGGCTTGTTCATCAAAATCAAACACTTCAAGCAATACTTATAACTATGTTTACAATGCTGATCCTGAGACATTGGATTACCTTATTTCCAATAAGGGTTCAACAATTGATGCTGTGACAAATGGTGTCGATGGCCTTTTGGAAAATGATAAATATGGTAACTTGGTACCTGCTATTGCCAAGGACTGGACTGTTTCAGCTGATGGTTTAACTTATACATACAAACTTCGTAAGGGAGTTAAATGGTATACTTCAGACGGTGAAGAGTATGCAGAAGTAACAGCTAAAGACTTCGTAACAGGTCTTAAGCATGCTGCTGATAAAAAGACAGAGTCAATTTACTTGGCAAAAGATTCTGTAGTAGGTCTTGCTGATTATTTCAATGGTACTGATAAAGACTTCTCTAAAGTTGGCGTTAAAGCACTTGATGATTACACTCTTCAGTACACACTTAAACAACCAGAACCTTACTGGAATTCTAAGATGACTTATTCTCTCTTCTGGCCTGTTAATGAAGAGTTCCTTAAGTCAAAAGGGGATAGCTTTGGTAAATCAACAGATCCATCATCTATCCTTTATAATGGTCCATACATCCTTAAGTCATTGACAGCTAAATCATCTATTGAGTTGGCTAAAAATGAAAACTACTGGGATAAGAAAAATGTCCACTATGATGGGGTGAAATTGTCATTTTTCGATGGCTCTGATCAAGAGGCTCAAGTCCGTAATTTCACTGATGGCGCCTATAGCCAAGCACGTATTTATCCAACAGGGTCGAACTTCGCCTCAGTAAAAAAACAATATAAAGATAATATTTTCTATACACAACCATCTGCTGATATTGTTGGTGTTGGTGTTAATATTGATCGTCAGTCTTACAACCATACATCTAAGAAGACTGATGCTGAGAAAGATTCAACTAAGAAAGCTCTTCTTAACAAGGACTTCCGCCAATCTATTAACTTCTCAATTAATCGTGAGTCATACTCAGCTCAAATTAATGGAGAAGAAGGGGGAGTTCTAGCTGTTCGTAACCTTCTTGTGAAACCTGATTTTGTTTATGCTGGTGACAAGTCATTTGGTGATTTGGTAACTGAAAAGATGGCTTCTTACGGTGACGAGTGGTCAGGTGTTAACCTTAAAGACAGTCAAGATGGTCTCTTCAACGCTGATAAGGCTAAGACTGAATTTAACAAGGCTAAGGAAGCCCTCCAAGCACAAGGTGTTCAATTCCCAATTCACTTAGATATGCCAGTTGACCAAACAGCAAAGACAAAGGTGGCTCGTGCACAGTCTTTGAAACAATCTGTTGAAGAGACACTCGGTAAAGAAAATGTTGTGGTTGACCTCAACCAAATGTCTCAAGATGACCTGTTGAACGCAACTCTTTCTGCTCCTAATGCAGCAGCAGAAGACTGGGATATTACTGACTCAGTTGCTTGGGCGCCTGACTACGAAGACCCATCAACATTCCTTGATATCTTCAAGACAACAGCTAGTGAGAACACAAAAACTTACATGGGATTTGACGATCCTAATAATGCAGCAGCAGCTCAAGTAGGTCTTAAAGACTTTGATGCTTTGGTTGATAATGCAGCTAAAGAAACAAGCGACCTCAACGTACGATATGAACGTTATGCAGAGGCACAAGCTTGGTTGGAAGATAGCTCACTCTTCATGCCACTTATGGTTAACAAGGGGGCTGCGCCAATGGTAGCTCGTTTGACACCATTCTCAGGTGCTTACTCTCAAGTAGGACCTAAGGGTTCTGACAGATACTTCAAGTACCTTGAACCTCAAAAAGATGTTGTCACTAAGAAAAACTATGATAAAGCTCGCGAAAGCTGGCTTAAAGAAAAGTCTAAGTCCAACGAAAAAGCTCAAAAAGACCTTGAGAAACACGTTAAATAAAAGGACGATGGAACTTTCTCATTAGATTGGGAAAGTTCTTTTGGAATTAAAGGAAGAGACATGAAAAAATATATTTTTTTGAGAACCCTCCGTTCTCTATTGTCAATATTTGTCGTGACGGCCTTGACCTACACGATTATCTATACCATGGTGCCGAGGCGTCTGATTTTCAGACAGGACCCTAACTACAATAAGATTGCAAAAACAGCTGATTCTAAGACAAACTATGAAAATACAATCTTTGAACGTATGGGGTACATTGATTACTATGACACCAAGGAGTTGCAGGAGAAAGCTAGCTCCCTTGATAAGTCAGTAACCACTAAGCCAACAAAAGAAAATAAGGCTATCTACCAAAAATATGTGGATAGTTTGGGACATGGCTGGCGTTTGCATCAGTTCAAGCAAAGTAAACAATTCTATGCGACACGTGATGTGCCAGTACTTGAACGTGTGTTTGGCTTCTATACGCACCTCTTTGAATTTGACAATACTGGATGGGTTAAAGATAAAACAAATCCAAACTTGAAGCGTTATATCCGTATTGAAAATGACCCAGCTATTGGTTGGTCAGTTGTTGGTTCAGGGACTAAGCATAAATACTTGCTTTACTTTAACGGTCAGTTCCCATTTGTTCACCAAAACTTTGTTAAGATGAACCTTGGGACATCTTACCCAACTTATGCTGAGCAAGGTGTTCTTGATGTTATTACACAAGGTCAAGGACAAACACAAAGTTCTGAGGTCAACTTCCCTACTGGTAAGAAGGTATCTTCAGTAGATATCTACTCTCGTACTTATAAATCACCAAGTCAGGCTGATGCTAGAGATCGTTCTTACTATGGAAATGACCCATACACAGCGACCAAGAGTCGCTACCAATACCCATCAATGGTGACAAGTTCTGCCATTGCAGGTTTGATTGGTTTGGTCTTGTCTTATGCTTTGGCAATTCCATTGGGATCATACATGGCACGCTTTAAAAATACCCTCTTTGATAGTGTATCAACAGGTGTCTTGACTTTCTTGCTTTCACTACCAACCATCGCCTTGGTTTATATCATTCGTTTGATTGGTTCTGAGATTGGTCTTCCAGATTCCTTCCCTATCTTGGGTGCGGGTGACTGGCGTTCATACGTCTTGCCATCTGTCATTCTCGGTCTCTTGTCAACACCAGGTCTTGCGATTTGGATTCGTCGTTACATGATTGACTTGCAATCACAAGACTTCGTTCGTTTTGCACGTGCCAAAGGGTTGTCAGAACAAGAAATTTCGAATAAACACATTTTCAAAAACGCTATGGTTTCCTTGGTTTCAGGAATCCCAGCATCTATCGTTAGTGTTATCACAGGGGCAACCTTGACAGAAACAATCTTCGCCTTCCCTGGTATGGGTAAAATGTTGATTGACTCTGTCCGTGCTTCAAATAACGCTATGGTTGTGGGTCTTGTATTTATTTTCACAGCCCTCACCATCTTCTCATTGCTTGTGGGTGATATCCTTATGACTATGATTGACCCACGTATCAAATTGACATCTAAAGGAGGTAAATAATGGCTTCAATTGATAAAAGTAAGTTCCAATTTGTAAAGCGCGATGATTTTGCCTCTGAAACAATTGATGCGCCAGCCTATTCTTACTGGAAATCGGTGATGCGTCAGTTCTTCAAGAAGAAGTCAACAACTGTCATGTTGGGAATCTTGATTGCTATCATTTTGATGAGTTTTATCTACCCGATGTTTTCAAAATTTGACTTTAATGATGTGTCTAAGGTTAATGACTTTAGTGTACGTTATGTGCATCCAAACGCTCAATACTGGTTCGGTACGGACAGTAATGGTAAGTCCCTCTTCGATAGTGTTTGGTTTGGAGCTCGTAATTCTATCCTTATTGCTGTTATCGCTACCTTTCTTAACGTTGTTATTGGTGTGCTTGTAGGTGCTGTTTGGGGGATTTCTAAGACCTTCGATATGATTATGATGGAAATCTACAACATCATCTCAAATATTCCTGCCCTCCTTGTAGTTATCGTCTTGACTTACTCATTGGGTGCTGGTTTCTGGAATATGATCTTTGCCATGACTGTTACAGGGTGGATTGGTATTGCCTATACTATCCGTATTCAAATCATGCGTTACCGTGATTTGGAGTATAACTTGGCTTCTCGTACACTGGGAACACCAACTCCTAA
Organism: Streptococcus sp. HMSC065H07; assembly: GCF_001837325.1. Taxonomy (NCBI): domain Bacteria; kingdom Bacillati; phylum Bacillota; class Bacilli; order Lactobacillales; family Streptococcaceae; genus Streptococcus; species Streptococcus sp. HMSC065H07. The sequence continues at coordinate 56,000 of NZ_KV832034.1, read as the reverse complement.
GATTGTGGTTAAAAACATCATGCCACAACTAGTGTCAGTTATTGTAACTATGGCTAGTCAGCTCTTGCCAGGATTTATCTCTTACGAAGCCTTCCTTTCATACTTTGGTTTAGGGCTTCCTGTTACAACGCCTAGTCTTGGTCGTTTGATTTCAGACTATGCACAGAACGTTACAGTCAATGCTTATCTCTTCTGGATTCCATTGACTACCTTGATCCTCGTTTCCCTTGCTCTCTTTATTGTCGGTCAAAACTTGGCGGATGCCAGCGACCCACGTACGCATAGATAGGAGTCCAATATGACAGAAAATAAAAATGTAATATTATCGGCTCGCGATATCGTCGTGGAATTTGACGTTCGTGACCGTGTTTTGACAGCCATTCGAGGAGTTTCCCTTGATTTGGTTGAAGGTGAAGTTTTAGCCTTGGTTGGTGAGTCTGGTTCAGGTAAATCAGTTTTGACTAAGACTTTCACAGGTATGCTTGAAGAAAATGGTCATGTCGCTAGTGGTTCGATTGATTATCGCGGTCAAGATTTGACTAAGCTTAAGAGTCACCAAGACTGGGCATCTATTCGTGGGGCTAAGATTGCAACTATCTTCCAAGATCCTATGACCAGTCTTGACCCAATTAAGACTATCGGTAGCCAAATTGTTGAAGTCATTGTCAAACACCAAGGAAAATCAGCCAAAGAAGCTAAAAAAATGGCCATTGATTACATGGACAAGGTTGGTATTCCTGATGCTGAAAAACGTTTCAATGAGTATCCTTTCCAATACTCTGGTGGGATGCGTCAACGTATCGTTATTGCCATTGCTTTGGCTTGTCATCCAGATGTCCTTATCTGTGACGAACCAACAACTGCCCTTGATGTGACCATTCAAGCTCAAATCATCGACCTCTTGAAATCACTCAAAGATGAGTACGGTTTCTCAGTGATTTTCATTACCCATGACCTTGGTGTGGTAGCAAGTATCGCTGACAAGGTTGCTGTTATGTATGCTGGTGAAATCATCGAGTACGCAACTGTTGAGGAAATTTTCTATGAGCCTTGTCACCCATACACGTGGAGCTTGCTTTCAAGCTTGCCACAGTTGGCTGACGATAAGGGTGAGCTTTTCTCAATTCCAGGGACACCACCATCACTTTATACACCGGTTGTTGGAGATGCCTTTGCCTTGCGTTCAGACTATGCTATGCAGATTGACTTTGAGGAAAAAGCACCACAATTCCAAGTTTCAGATACTCACTGGGCTAAGACCTGGCTCTTACATGAGGATGCACCAAAAGTTGAAAAACCTGCGGTTATCCAAAATCTACATGAAAAAATCCGTGCTAATATGGGATTTGCACATTTAGGAGATGAGGAGGAAGGCAATGCCTGAGAAGTTAGTTGAAGTAAAAGATGTGGAGATTTCCTTCGGTGAAGGAAGCAAGAAATTCGTTGCTGTCCACAATGCTAATTTTTTCATCAACAAGGGTGAAACCTTTTCCCTCGTTGGTGAGTCTGGTAGTGGTAAAACCACTATCGGTCGTGCCATTATTGGTCTGAATGATACAAGTAATGGTGAGATTATTTTTGACGGTAAGAAAATCAATGGACACTTATCTCACTCTGAGAAAAACGACCTTATCCGTCGTATTCAGATGATTTTCCAAGACCCTGCGGCTAGTTTGAATGAACGTGCAACAGTCGATTATATCTTGTCTGAGGGCTTGCATAACTTCCATCTCTATAAGGATGAGGAAGATCGTAAAGCTAAAATCAAGAAAATCATCAAAGAAGTGGGACTTCTTGAGGAGCACTTGACACGTTACCCTCACGAATTTTCTGGGGGACAACGTCAACGTATTGGGATTGCACGTTCCTTGGTCATGCAACCTGATTTGGTTATCGCTGACGAACCCATCTCAGCCCTTGACGTGTCAGTTCGTGCCCAAGTTTTGAACTTGCTTAAGAAATTCCAAAAAGAGTTGGGATTGACCTACCTCTTTATCGCTCACGACTTGTCAGTGGTCCGTTTCATTTCTGACCGTATCGCTGTTATTTACAAGGGGACAATCGTGGAAGTTGCTGAGACAGAAGAACTCTACAACAATCCTATCCACCCTTACACCAAGTCACTCTTGTCTGCTGTTCCTATTCCAGACCCAATCTTGGAACGTCAGAAAGTCTTGAAGGTTTATGATCCAAACCAACACGACTATTCGGTTGATAAACCAGAAATGGTTGAAGTACGTCCAGGACACTTTGTTTGGGGTAACAAGGCCGAAATCGAGACTTATCGTAAAGAACAAAGTAAATAAGTCTTTTCAATGCAAAAAAAATCGTGTTCCACAAGGAACACGGTTTTTCTTTAGTCTAAATTTAAGCGTTTGGTCATGATATAGTAGGTACCAAAGTAACTTGCTGCGATGAGAATGAGAGACTGAACTAGACTAAATATGTATGACGAGTTATTAATTGCAGTATTTGTTGCTTCTCCGGTCAAGGCTGCACCGATTCCAAAGAAGAAACCAATAAAGAATAGGATAGCCTGAATGGCAAAATAGGCGACAAATCCCATAAGAACTTTGTTAGTGTTGAAGAGATTTCCGATACTAATACAGAGGTAATAGAAAAGGATACCAGCAATCATTGACAAGATTGTAGAAGGGATGAAGAGGTAGAAAGCGCCTATCTCTTTTAGGATCTGGCCAAAGTAGCTGGTAGCTAGTAGGATATCTTTCATATCAAGGCAGAAAGCAGCTATAATTCCAATCGAAAGGAGTATAACGAGTGATGAAATGATATCTAAAATAAAGGCTACCAAGAGTTTAGACAAGATTAATTGGTGAGCAGAAACTGGGAGCGTATTGGTTAGATAACCTTCTCTCCCAAAGACAGTCTTTGCAAAGCGTCTGACAATGAGGACTATTGTCGCTATATAAATGGTTCCCCATACGATAATGGTAGCAAAAACCATCAGTGTGAAGAAAGCAAAGAAGAGTAGACTAGGTTCTTGGTGGCTCTGTTCAGTTACAAAAATAGATTTTCGAAGCATTAAACCCAAGGGGATAGAGAGTAGGATGGCAATACCATAGATGCCAAGATACCATTTACGGACCGATTGTAATTCATATTTAACTAATTTCCAAAACATGCTCATACCTCCTAGTTGTGGAACATCTCTCTAAAGAGTTTGTCGATAGATTTGCCATGGGCTTGACGGATATTATCAGCATCACCCTGAAGTTCAATCTGACCGTATTTTAAGAAGACAACTTCATCTAGGACAGATTCAATATCTGCAATCAAATGAGTTGAAATGATAACAGAAGCTTCTTCAGAGTATTGGTTGATAATGGTTTTAAGAATGTAGTCACGTGACGCGGGATCGACTCCACCGATAGGTTCATCGAGGAGATAGAGTTTAGCTTCACGACTCATAACCAAAATCAACTGAACTTTTTCTTTGTTACCTTTTGAAAGGTCCTTAAGGCGCAAATCAGGTTGGAGCATTAAATCCTGCAAGAGTTGCAAGGCAAGAGGATAGCGGAAGTCAGCGTAAAAATCTTGGAAGAAATCCAAGTAGTACTGTATTGTCTTACTTTCATCTAAATAGGTTGTGTCAGGCAAATAAGCCACTTGCGCCTTAGTGATAGGTGACGGCTGAAATCCATTAATGGTCACTAAACCTGAAGTCGGTTGAAGGAGGCCGTTCAAAATTTTGATTAGGGTTGTTTTACCACTACCGTTTGGTCCTAAGAGACCAATGATTTTACCAGAAGGGATGGACATGGTCACATCTCTAAGGGCTGGAATACCATTATAGGTCTTGGTGAGATTTGTTAGAGTTACAATATCAGTCATCGGTCTACAAGTCCTTTCCTGTTTGTTCGATGTAGTCAGTGATGATAGATTTGATTTCAGGTGAGCTAAAACCAATGGCTGTCATCTCAGTGACAAAGTTTTTCATGAGACTTTGGGCAATCTCGTGTCGTTTTTGATCAATTAGTTTTTCATCTTCGGTAACAAAGCGACCAGAGGTACGGGCAGAGTAGACCAACCCCTCTTTTTCAAGTTCTTGGAAGGCTCTTTGTACAGTGTTGGGATTGACCCCAGCTTCCTGAGCAAATTCTCTAACGGGTAGGAGTTGTTGTCCCATACTCAATTCCTTGGAAGCTATCTTCAGTTTGACGCGATAGGCGATTTGGAGATAGATTGGCGATTTTTCATCAAATGTCCAAGCCATAAGAGACTCCTTTCTAAAAGTATAATAGTATTATTTTTGTACTACCGTAATGATACAACTAAAACACTGAATTTGCAAGTAAAATTCCTTATTTTCTCTAATTTCTTTGGCTTTTCCCAAACTTATATCCCTATTTTTGGTACAATAGGGGCAAGTATGTTCGACCTGAAGGGAGATTATTTTGAAAATTTTAGCAACAGATATGGATGGTACCTTTCTAGACCATCTTGGTGCCTATGACAAGGCACGTTTGGATAACCTTTTGGATGCTTGTGAAGCTAAAGATTACGTTTTTACAGTAGCTTCTGGCCGAGCTCTCTTGGCCTTGGAGGAGCTTTTTGATGGTTTTGTGGACCGCATTGCTATTATTGCGGAGAATGGGGCCTTGGTTCAGTACAAGGGTGAAGTCCTGTTTGAGTCCAAGCTAGAACCTAAAGATTATTTAGAAATTGCAGACACAACTTTAGCCTTGCCAACTTGCGAGGGAATTCTCTTGTCGGGACGTCGCGGCGCCTATGCTCCAAACGATGCAGATCCAGCCTATCTTAAGGCCATGGAACGTTACTATGAAAATGTTATGGCAACGGACCTTGAAGCGGTTACAGATGACATTTTCAAGGTAACTGCTAAGTTCCAAGGGGATACCATTATGGAACGTGGTGACTACCTCAACACGATTTTTGAGGATATGACAGCTGTGACAACTGGCTTTGATTCTATGGATATTATCCTTAAAGGTGTGGACAAGGGCTTTGGTCTTTACCATCTTTGCCAAGAGTTGGGGCGTCAGGCTTCAGATGTTGTAGCCTTTGGTGATAATCTCAATGATATGGAGATGTTGACCTTCGCGGGTCATGCGGTTGCTACCGAAAATGCCCGCCATGAGATTAAGGCAGTAGCTGACGAAGTGATTGGTCACCATAAAGATGGTGCAGTCTTTGACTTCATGGAAGGATTGGTAGGTTCGGATGTCTGAGATTAAATTGTTGGCCTTGGACCTAGATGGGACCCTCTTTACTAAGGATAAGCAAGTAACAGCTGAAAATAGAGCTGCTCTTAAGGCGGCAGAAGCTAAGGGGGTTCATGTGGTCATTACGACTGGTCGTCCTCTGCCAGCTATTACTCATATCTTGGAAGATTTGGGCTTGTTGGATGATAAGCACTATAGTGTGACCTTCAATGGTGGCTTGGTTCAGCGTAATAATGGGGATATCCTCATAAAGAAAGAGATGAGTCGAGAAGATTTAAAGCAGATTTATGCTGTCTTCGAACCTCTAGGGCTTCCTATGGATGTTATCAGTGATGGCCTTGTCTATGGTGTGCCAAGTAAAGGCAATCATTCTCTCTATCGTCAGGCTAATCCTACCCTGACCTTCGTTGATGTGGAGAGTATTGATGACATTCCTGAAAATATCGTCTATAATAAGGTAGTTACGGTCTGTGAGGAAGCGTTTTTGGATGCTCAAATTCAAAAAATACCTGACCATTTATACCAAGCGTTTGAGGTCTTTAAGTCTCGTGAAATTATCCTAGAGGTCATGCCTAAAGGTGTTCATAAGGCTGTAGGTTTGAGACTCTTGACTGATTACCTTGCTCTGGATAAAGGTCAGGTCATGGCTATGGGAGACGAGGAAAACGACTTGACAATGCTGGAGTGGGCTGGTCTAGGTGTGGCTATGGCGAATGCTGTCCCCAAGGTTAAGGCTGTTGCCAAGGCAGTAACGACAAAAACTAATGAGGAATCTGGAGTGGCTGAGGCCATCCACAAATATATTCTAGAGAAATAAGGAGAACCAAATGGGTCTATTTGATCGATTATTTGGACAAGAGGAAAACCAGTCACAGGAAACTGTAGCAAATCAGGAAATTTCAGAAACTGAGGCTCTTGATAATCAAGACTTGTCAACAAGTGAAGGGATAAGCGAGAGTCAAACAGAACAGCTCAGTGAGTCAGAGACTCAAGTAGAAGAGATTTCATCCACAGAATCTGTTGAATCTAGTGATTCTACTGTGACAGAAGAAAGTGAAGCAGTGTCTGACGAAGACCTTTCTGTTGATAATCAGGCTTCAAGCGAAGCAGAAGGCGTTTCAGAGTCAGAAGAAAGTCAAGTTGCTGTGGATAACCACTTTGCGGATGTCATGGCTGATTACTATGCTAAGAAGGCTCAAGTAGCTGCTGCTGCAGAAAAAGGTGAAACTGTCACTTTTGAAGCCGTTCAAACCCGTAAAGTTGAGGAAAAACCTGAAGAAGTTCAGGCTTCAAAAACTGAAACAGAACAAGAAAAATATAACCGTACCCTCAAGAAGACGCGTACTGGTTTTGCTGCTCGCTTGAATGAATTCTTTGCGAATTTCCGTCGTGTTGATGAGGAGTTCTTCGAAGAATTGGAAGAAATGCTGATTCTTTCCGATGTTGGGGTTAATGTTGCAACGCAATTAACGGAAGATTTGCGCTATGAAGCTCGCCTTGAAAATGTCAAAAAGACTGAGGATTTGCAACGCTTGATTATCGAAAAACTTGTGGATATCTACGAGAAGGATGATGTCTACAAGGAGCAGATTAATTTCCAAGATGGTTTGACAGTCATGCTTTTCGTTGGTGTCAACGGTGTTGGTAAGACAACGTCTATCGGTAAGTTGGCGCATAAATACAAACAAGAAGGCAAAAAAGTTATGTTGGTAGCTGCTGATACCTTCCGCGCGGGAGCTGTCGCTCAGTTGGTTGAGTGGGGACGTCGTGTTGATGTGCCAGTAGTGACTGGTGCTGAGAAGGCTGACCCAGCTTCAGTGGTCTTTGACGGTATGGAAAAGGCCCTTGCTGAAGGAGTTGACGTCCTTATGATTGATACTGCGGGACGTTTGCAAAATAAAGACAATCTTATGGCAGAGCTTGAAAAGATTGGTCGTATTATCAAGCGTGTGGTTCCAGAAGCACCTCATGAAACCCTCTTGGCCTTGGATGCCTCAACAGGTCAAAATGCCCTTAGTCAGGCCAAGGAATTTTCAAAAATTACACCTCTTACAGGTCTTGTCTTGACTAAGTTGGATGGTAGTGCCAAGGGGGGTGTGGTTCTAGCCATTCGCCAAGAGTTGGATATTCCAGTGAAGTTAATTGGTTTTGGTGAGAAAATTGATGATATTGGTGAGTTCCATTCAGAAGAATTCATGCAAGGTCTCTTGACCGGTTTGGTTTAAAAGAGTATTTAAAAAGAGTGAGTACTGGGAAAAGGAATTCACTCTTTTTAATGGTGTCCTCACCTTGAAAAAAGTCACTTTTATTGGTAAAATAGTAAGGAAAAACGCATGCTTTGAAAAGTGAGCTGTAACTTAATCACTGAACAACCCCTAAGCCGTAAAAAGAGATGATTGCTTTCTCTTTTTTAAGGTGAGTCATAAGAAGATTTTTAATCTTAGTTTAAGGAGAAGACATGTCTGAACGTGGACTTTTGATTGTTTTTTCAGGGCCTTCTGGTGTCGGAAAAGGAACTGTTCGTCAGGAGATTTTTTCAACACCTGACCACAAATTTGAATACTCAGTATCAATGACCACGCGTGCTCAACGTCCTGGTGAAGTTGATGGGAAGGATTATTTCTTCCGTTCGCGTGAGGAATTTGAAGAACTTATTCGTAATGGTCAAATGTTGGAATATGCTGAGTATGTAGGTAACTACTACGGAACACCTTTGACTTATGTCAATGAAACCTTGGATAAAGGTATTGATGTTTTCCTTGAAATCGAAGTTCAAGGGGCCCTTCAGGTTAAGAAAAAGGTCCCGGATGCTGTCTTCATCTTTTTGACACCACCGGATTTGAACGAGCTTCAAGAGCGTTTGGTTGGTCGTGGGACAGATTCTGAGGAAGTTATTGCTCAACGAATCGAGCGTGCGCGTGAAGAAATTGCTCTCATGAGCGAATACGATTATGCCATTGTTAATGACGAAGTGCCTTTGGCTGCTGAGCGTGTCAAACGTGTTATTGAAGCAGAACACTTCCGTGTTGACCGTGTGATTGGCCGCTATCGTAATATGATTTCAGAAAAGAAATTATCAGATAAATAAATTAGAAATAGGTATAGAATTATGATGTTGAAACCCTCTATTGACAAACTTTTGGATAAAGTGCCTTCAAAATATTCATTGGTTATTTTGCAAGCAAAACGCGCCCATGAATTGGCCGCTGGTGCTGAACCAACTCAAGAGTTTACGTCAGTAAAACCAACCCTTCAAGCCCTTGAAGAGATTGAATCTGGTAATGTGACTATTCACCCAGATCCAGAATCTAAACGTGAATTGGCACGTTTGAAAGTGATCCAAGCACGTCTTGCTGCTGAGGAAGAAGAACGTAAAATCAAAGAACAAATCGCTAAAGAAAAAGAAGAAGGCGATAAAATCTAAAATCAAAGTCATGCTTTGGTTTATGAGGAGAGGGGAGCTGAGGCATAGTGTCTCAGCTTCCTTCTTTATGATGATAATCAAGAGCTCAGCTTTTCTTGAGCTTGAAAGATACTGGTTTTAAGGAAGTGACAGGAGGAAATTTATGGTTTTAGTAGCACAAATTATTGTAGACGTTCCTCTGATGCAGACGGACAGGCCTTATAGTTACCTTATCCCTGAAGCCATGCAAGGTCAAATTGCCCTTGGTATGCGAGTGCATGTACCTTTCGGTAAAGGAAATCGTCTATTGCAAGGCTTTGTTATTGGCTTCGAGGAGCAGGAGGATTTAGGAGACTTTCCTGAATTAAAACCTATTGCTGAGCTTTTAGATTATGAGCCAGTCCTTAATCAGGATCAACTGGATTTGGCTGATCAGATGCGACATACGGTCTTTTCCTATAAGATTTCCATCTTGAAGTCAATGCTACCTGGTCTCCTTAATTCTCAGTACGATAAGGTTATCATGGCGACTGATAAACTGGGTGAAGAGGATAAACAGACTTTTCTTCAGGGGCAGGATCATGTTCTTTTCTCGCAGTTGTCAGAGGAGCAGCGTCAAGCCATTCCTCGTCTGGTCCAGTCTGGGCGTGTAACGGTTGATTACCTTGCTAAGGATAAGCAGAACATTAAGACTGAGAAGCACTATAGTGTTCAAAAGGGCATTCTTGAGACTTTGGCTATTTCGCAACGGGCTAAGAGGCGTTTGGAGATACGAGACTTCTTGCTCGAGAAGAGCGAGCCAGGGAAGGTGGCAGACCTCCACAAGCTTTTTTCACGAGATGTGGTTAAGTTTTTCATTGAAGCTGGTGCCTTGGTCATCACTGAAGTTGAGGTCAATCGTGCCGATAGCTACTTTGAAAAGGTAGAGAAGACGGATTTTCTTGAGCTTAATGTTCAACAGGCGCATGCTGTTGAAGAAATGACGCGCCAAATTGGACAAGGTAGCAAACCTTTCTTATTGGAAGGGGTAACGGGATCAGGTAAGACAGAGGTCTATCTGCATCTTATCGAGAGGACCTTGGCTATGGGGAAAACTGCCATTGTCTTGGTGCCAGAAATTTCCCTGACGCCCCAAATGACCAATCGTTTCATTTCACGTTTTGGTGACTTGGTGGCGATTATGCATTCAGGCTTGTCAGACGGTGAAAAATTTGACGAGTGGCGAAAGGTTAGGTCTGGTCAGGCCAAGGTTGTGGTAGGAGCACGTTCGGCGATCTTCGCTCCCTTGAACAATATCGGAGCTATCATTATCGATGAGGAACATGAGGCTACTTATAAGCAGGAGTCTAATCCTCGCTACCATGCTAGAGATGTGGCCTTGCTTAGGGCTAAGAGTCATGGAGCCGTGCTTGTTCTTGGTTCAGCAACACCGTCTATTGAGACTCGGGCGAGAGCTCAGAAAGGGGTTTACCATTTTCTTGAGTTGACTCAGAGGGCTAATCCTAATGCCAAAATTCCTCAGGTGGAAGTGGTGGACTTTAAGGATTTTGTGGGCCGTCAAGAGGCTAGTGATTTTACGCCACCTCTCTTAGAGAAAATCCGAGAACGCTTGGGACGTAAGGAACAAGTCGTGCTAATGTTGAACCGTCGTGGGTATTCCTCTTTTGTCATGTGTCGTGACTGTGGCTATGTAGATGATTGTCCCAATTGTGATATTTCACTGACCTTGCACATGGATACCAAGACCATGAATTGCCACTATTGTGATTTTCAAAAAGCAATACCACATGTCTGCCCTAACTGTCAGAGTCGTCAGATTCGCTATTATGGGACTGGGACACAGAAGGCCTATGATCAATTGACGGAACTCTTGCCAGAAGCCAGAGTGATTCGTATGGATGTTGATACGACACGTAAGAAAGGTGCTCACGAGAAACTCTTAGAGACTTTTGGAAATGGTAAGGCTGACATTTTGCTTGGGACTCAGATGATTGCCAAGGGCTTGGATTTTCCCAATGTCACCTTGGTAGGGGTCTTGAATGCAGATACGTCCTTGAATTTACCAGATTTTCGTTCGGCTGAGCGTACCTTCCAACTTTTGACTCAGGTGGCTGGTCGTGCTGGTCGTGCTGACAAGGAAGGGGAAGTTATTATTCAAACCTATAATCCTAGTCATTATGCCATTCGGTTTGCGCAACAACAGGATTATGAAGCTTTCTATGCCTATGAGATGGGGATTCGACGTCAGTTGGCCTATCCGCCATATTTTTATACGGTAGGAATCACGCTTTCTCACAAGGATGAAGAGTTTGTCGTCCGCAAGAGCTATGAGGTTATGGCTTATTTAAGAGAGCACTTGTCAGACAAGGTGACTTTCCTAGGGCCAACGCCTAAGCCTATTGCCCGAACACATAACCTTTATCATTATCAGATTATTATCAAATACCGTTTTGAGGATAACTTGGAAGAGACGCTTAATAGGGTCCTTGATATGACTCAGGAACCTGAAAACAAGGACCTGCGTTTGATTATCGATCACGAACCTCAGAATTTTACCTAATCTAGAAAAGGAAGAATATGACAAAATTAGTATTTATGGGAACGCCTGCCTTTTCAGCGACTGTGCTGGAAGGACTTTTGACAGATGAGCGTTACGATATTGTTGCTGTGGTGACGCAACCAGACCGTGCTGTCGGCCGTAAAAAAGAAATTCGCATGACACCGGTCAAGGAAGTAGCCTTGGCGCATGACTTGCCAATTTATCAACCGGAAAAATTGTCAGGGTCAGAAGAAATGACGCAATTGATGGCGCTTGGTGCTGATGGGATTGTTACTGCAGCTTATGGACAATTTTTACCAAGCAAGTTGCTTAATAGCATGGATTTTGCGGTGAATGTCCACGCTTCTCTCTTGCCAAAATACCGTGGTGGGGCACCTATTCATTATGCCATTATCAATGGGGATGCAGAAGCAGGTGTGACAATTATGGAAATGGTCAAGGAGATGGACGCTGGTGACATGGTTAGCCAAAAGGCCTTGCCAATTCTTGACGAGGATAATGTTGGTACCATGTTTGAAAAATTGGCCGTCTTGGGTCGTGACCTTTTGCTTGAGACCTTGCCTGCCTATATTGCTGGAGAAATCAAACCTGTTCCTCAAGATACCAGTCAGGTAACGTTTTCGCCAAATATTAGTCCAGAAGAGGAGCGCCTTGATTGGAACAAGCCGGCTCGTGACATCTTCAATCAAATCCGTGGTATGTACCCATGGCCTGTGGCACATACCTTGCTTGACGGCAAACGTTTCAAGATTTATGAGGCGGACTTGGCAGAAGGTCAAGGACAGGCTGGTCATATCATTGAAAAGACCAAGAAGAGTTTGGTAGTTGCGACTGGTCAGGGAGCCATTTCACTTAAGACAGTTCAGCCTGCAGGAAAACCCCGTATGGCTATTGCTGATTTCCTTAATGGGGTCGGACGCAATCTTGAAGTAGGTGATGCATTTGGCCAATGATTGGAAAAAAACAGCCCGTGGACAGGCACTTGAAGTCTTAGAAGAAGTCTTCCAGGAAGGGGCTTATTCAAATATTGCTCTCAATGCCCATCTGAGCAAGTCATATTTGACAGATAAGGACAAGGCCTTGGTGACGGAAATTGTCTATGGGACCGTGGCTCGTAAGATTACGTTGGAGTGGGTCCTAGCCCATGTCATCGAGGACCGTGACAAGCTTGAACCTTGGGTCTATGACTTATTGCTTTTGAGCCTATACCAGTTGGCCTATTTAGATAAGATTCCAGCCCATGCGGTGGTTAATGATGCCGTTTCTATTGCTAAAAATCGTGGCAATAAAAAGGGGGCTGAGAAGCTGGTCAATGCGGTTCTTCGTAAACTATCTAGCCAGCCTTTGACAGCTCCAAGCACAATCAAACGTGTCAATAAACGCTATTCTGTTCAGTATTCTCTACCTGTATGGTTGGTTAAAAAACTTATCGACCAGTATGGAGAAGATCGTGCCCTTGCTATTTTCCAAAGCCTTTTTGTGAGAAACAAGGCTAGTGTGCGTGTAACGGATGCGTCACGTTTGGAAGAGATTGCGGAGGCCACTGGGGCTGAGTGTTCAGTATTATCCCCAGTCGGGCTTGTTAAGTCTTCAGGTTACTTTGCTGGGACAGATTATTTTAAAGAGGGCTTGTTGACCATTCAGGATGAGACCAGTCAACTGGTTGCACCAACTTTAGGGATTCAAGGTGAAGAAGAAATCCTGGATGCCTGTGCGGCGCCTGGAGGTAAGACTGTCCATATGGCCTCTTATTTGACGAGTGGACATGTGACGGCGCTTGACCTCTATGATCATAAGCTTGCTCTTATCGAAGAAAATGCACAACGTCTTGGATTAGCTGATAAGGTTAAGACTCAGAAACTGGATGCTAGTCAGGTACATCAAGTCTTTCCAGCTGATAGTTTTGACAAGATTTTAGTGGATGCACCTTGTTCAGGAATTGGGCTCATTCGTCGGAAACCCGATATCAAATATAACAAGGATCTCCAAGACTTTGAGTCCCTTAAGGCTGTGCAGTTGGATATCCTATCCAGCGTTTGTCAAACCCTACGAAAAGGTGGTATAATAACATATAGTACTTGCACCATCATAGCAGAAGAAAATCAAGAGGTGATTCAAGCCTTTCTTGAGAGCCATCCTGATTTTGAGCAAGTTGCCTTAGACCATCCATGTAAAGACATCGTGGTCAATGGCTGTTTGGCAATTACCCCCGAACAGTATCTAACTGATGGTTTTTTCATCGCACAGTTGCGTAAAAAAGCTTAGGGTTACAGAGGAGGAAATGCTGACGCAAGTCAGAAAGAAAACTATGGAAATATCATTATTAACGGACATTGGCCAAAAACGGTCAAATAACCAAGATTTTGTTAATAAATTTGTCAACCAAGCTGGTGTTACCCTTGTCGTTGTTGCAGATGGGATGGGCGGACACCGTGCTGGAAATATTGCCAGTGAGATGTCAGTGACTGATCTTGGTCGAGACTGGATTAACACTGATTTTCGTGAGTTGAGTCAGATTCGTGATTGGATGATTGCTGCCATTGATGCAGAAAATCGTAAAATTTATGAACTTGGCCAAAACGAAGAATATAAGGGAATGGGAACAACTATCGAGGTTCTTGCCTTTGTTGATAATGCTGTGATTTTCGCCCATGTTGGGGATTCACGTATTGCCCTTATCCGTAATGGTGAGTATAAGCAATTGACGAATGACCATTCTTTGGTCAATGCTCTTATCAAGGCTGGTCAGTTGACCGAAGAAGAAGCAGCAGTTCACCCACAACGTAATATCATTACGCAATCTATTGGGCAAGCTGCTCCGATTGAAGCTGACCTTGGTGTCCAACAATTAGAACCAGGGGACTATATTTTGGCCAATTCAGATGGTTTGACCAACATGGTTTCAGTCGAACAGATTGTTCATATTGTCAACAGCCCTGGTTTCGTCGAAGAAAAAACGAGTCGTTTGGTAGCTGCAGCCAATGAGGCAGGTGGACTTGATAATATTACCGTTGCTCTCATTAAGGTAGAAAGTGAGGAAGGATAATGATCCAAGTTGGCAAATTGTTTGCTGGACGTTATCGAATCCTTAAATCTATCGGACGTGGTGGTATGGCGGATGTTTATCTGGCTAATGACCTGATTCTGGATAATGAAAAAGTGGCTATTAAGGTACTTCGTACCAATTACCAAACTGATCAGGTGGCTGTGGCCCGTTTCCAACGTGAAGCGCGTGCCATGGCAGAACTCAGTCATCCTAATATCGTTGCTATCCGAGATATTGGCGAAGAAGACGGCCAGCAGTTCTTGGTGATGGAGTATGTGGACGGTTCGGACTTGAAGAAATACATTCAAGACCATGCGCCACTTTCTAACCAAGATGTTGTGCGTATCATGGGGGAGGTCCTTTCCGCCATGACTCTTGCCCATCAAAAGGGCATTATCCACCGTGACCTTAAGCCGCAAAATGTTCTTTTAACTAAGGACGGTACAGCCAAGGTCACAGACTTCGGAATTGCGGTTGCCTTTGCAGAGACTAGTCTAACTCAAACGAACTCTATGTTGGGTTCTGTCCACTACCTGTCACCAGAGCAGGCTCGTGGATCTAAAGCGACTATCCAAAGTGACATCTATGCTATGGGGATTATGCTTTTTGAAATGTTGACAGGTCATATTCCTTATGATGGCGATAGTGCAGTAACCATTGCACTCCAACATTTCCAAAAACCACTACCATCGATTTTGGCAGAGAACCGTAACGTTCCCCAAGCTTTGGAAAATGTGGTTATTCGAGCAACAGCCAAAAAACTAGAAAATCGTTACAATAGTACTTTGGAAATGAGCCGTGACTTGGTAACGAGTTTGCATCCTAGTCATCGACGCGATGCTAAGGTAGTCTTTGATGATATGACGGATACCAAGACCTTGCCGAAGGTTGATCCAGTTCCATCAGCAAGTCTTGAGAAAAAAGCCGTTGCTGCTGAACCATCAGAGCCTACACCTGCTCCAAGTAAACAACCAAGGAAAAAAACGACACCAGCTAAGAAGAAAAAGAAGAACTTCTTCTCAACCTTACTCAAGGTTTTCCTAGGACTTGTCTTTATTGGTATTATCATCTTTGCCTATTTAGTCTTTACCAATCCTGATAATGTCCAAGTACCTAATGTGGTCGGTCAGGAGTTGTCCACAGCTCAGACTAAAATTGAGGGTGCTGGATTTAAGGTAGGAGAAGTCAAAGAAGTGGAAGATGACTCTGTCGATACGGGGAAGGTCATCAAGACCAATCCTACAGCTGGAACCACACGAAAAGAGGGATCAAGCATTGATGTCTATGTTTCTTCTGGTAGTAAAGGTTTCGCTTTGAAAGACTACAAGGGTAAAAACTATAAGGATGCCATTGAGGACTTAACTTCGAATTATGGTGTTTCTGAGGACCAAATTGATATTCAGCATGTCGAAGACGACAGTGCTGAAGAGGGAGAAATCCTATCTCAAAGTCCAGGGAAAAACAAGTCTTTCAATCCTAAGGATAGTAAGGCTAAGATTAAGTTCCGTGTGGCAACTCCTAAGATAGTTACCATGCCTGATGTGACTGGTTTGACGGTTTCAACAGCAGTTCAAACCTTGAATCGTAAGAATATCTCAAGTAGTAGCATCGAGTACCACGACTATAATACTGGTGCTAAGTTAGATAAGGATAAGATTCCTAGCAGTACGGAGGTCCTTTATCAAGATCCACAAGCTGGTACAAGTGTTGATGGTACAGTGATTCTCTATGTTTCGGTTGCAACAGCAAGTTCAAACCTTCAGTCAAGCTCAAGTAGTACGACCCATTCGTCATCAACGAGCTCAAGTACTGACAGTACAACTTCAAGCACTGAAACCTCGACAGAGGCTACTCACACAGAACTACAATAGATTAAAAAACTTAGGCATAATGAAGAGAGGTTATTTAAGCTCTCTTTTTTGCTACCTAGAGATCTTGTCGATAGCCTAAAAAAGCCTGCTTGCCAGAGGTCAGAGATTCTTTTATAATGAAGACATCACATATAGGAGAGACGCTTTGAGAAACCGTAGAAAACTGAGAAGGTATATCATTACCTACGATATTGTCATGACAGTCCTGGCCCTGATTTCCATTGGCTTGGTTATCTTTGATTTAGTTGGCTTAATTTCAATTGGAAGGCGACCTTTTAGAGTGATAGATCAGTCTATAACGCTCATATTTGCCATTGATTATGCGATTCGTTTCTCCTTAGCACCTCGTAAGCGAATCTTTGTTAAAACACATGTGTTGGACTTGTTGGCTATTATTCCCTATAATGAAGTCTTTACCTTCCTCCGTTTTTCAAGAGTGGGACGCTTTGCCAGGTTGGCCAAACTCTCACGTTTAATTGGTTTGAGTGGCAAGCTCAAGCATATTTCCAATCGTATCAATCGCAGAAATGGCTTTTATTTTCTACTTTCGGTTAATAGTATTATCATTCTTATCAGTAGTGCTGTTATTGCCCGAGTAGAACACCATAATTTTATAGATGCTATTTGGTGGTCTGTAGCAACGGTGACTACGGTTGGTTATGGAGATATCGTCCCTAAAACGCTTGTAGGTAAGGCAGTCGCTGTTATTCTCATGTTTAGTGGGATTGCCACTCTAGGGTTGTTAACTAGCTCTCTTAATAATATTTTTGTGCGGTCAGGTCGTCAGACTGAACGAAAATTAGCCAATCTTGAGAAAGAATTAGCAGAGCAGCGTGTCATACTGGAGGAAATCAGAAGTACAGTACTAATGATAAAAAGCAGAATGAACGATACTGACGATTAAGATTTTTGAATGAAAGACTGTGTTTCCTGTAATGGAGGCACTTTTTTTGGTTTCTTCTTCCCATTTTCTATCTCGGTTAGTCAGTGCTTAAACTGGGTCTTTTTGTCAATTGCCTTAAAATTTGATAGAATGAAGCCTGTATACTTTTATTTGAGAGGTCCTTATGACCAAATTTAATTTTTTCTTAGTGGTGGAAGCCCTGCTTTTGACTCTGGGCCTGATTACCATTTTTAATAATGATATTACCAGTTTTATTTTCATACTGGTTTTAACCTTGTTGGCAGTTCGCTTTTTTAATAAGGAATCCAAAAGTGACTTTGTCTTGACCATCTGTTTAATCTCACTTTTTCTGGTTTCCATGTGGAATATCTATGTGGTGCTTGCGATTTTGGTGGGTGTGGCCTATGTCATGATTAACCATTTTTCACAGGTTAAGAAAAAGAATCGCTACGCTCTTATTCAATTCAAGGAAGACGACTTGGATCCTCAGGCTGTGCGAAATCAGTGGATTGGAACTCGGATGGAACCTGTCAGTGATCGTTATGACTTTGATGATATCAATATCATCCGTTTCTTTGGGACAGATGTGATTGATTTGACCCAGGTTATCGTCTCGGGGCGAGATAATGTTGTGATTTTGCAGAAACTTTATGGTCCGACGACTATCTTGGTACCAATTGATGTTTCCGTCAAGCTCAATATATCAGCGATTTATAGCTCTGTCACCTTCTTCAATGAAGATGAGTACGACCTCCGTTACGAAAGATTGACCTTGCAGGGGGCGGAGTATGAACATGCTCATCGAACAGTGAAATTGATTCTCAATGTGGGAGCTGGACCAGTGGAGGTACGTCGCAAATGAAGAAACAGTACCTATTTTTGATTCTGATTTATTCAGTTGTTGTTCTGGTTGGCGTTACCCTAGTGGTTATGGATAGCTTTAACCTTAACTTTTCATTGGTTTTTGGTAATCTGTCTCAGGTCTTCCATTTCCTTTTTAACATGTTTTTTGTGGTTCTGAGTTTGCTCATTTTGCTTTATATTCTTTGGGCCATTGCCAATGATAACAGTATGCGATCAGTCAATCAGGATTTGCGCCGCATTATCAATAATCAACCAGTCAAACGTCAAGGAGATATTGAGTTAGACAAGAATATGATGCGCTTATCTCATAAGATGCGTAAATTGACTAAGGACTTGCAGAAAACTGAGAATGCCCAGGCTCTTCAAAGCCGTGATATTATTAAGAAGGAGCGAGGACGTATTGCTCGTGACCTTCACGATACCGTTAGTCAGGAGCTTTTTGCGGCTAGTATGATCCTATCTGGTGTTTCTCAGATGGCGGACCAGCTAAGTAAAGAAGATTTGCATAATCAAATTCAGGCGGTTGAGGCCATGCTGACGGACGCTCAAAACGATATGCGTGTCTTGCTTTTGCATCTTCGTCCGACAGAGCTTGAGAACAAGACCTTGCAAGAAGGCTTGCAGATGATTCTTAAGGAATTAACCGATAAATCCAATATCCATGTCGTCTACAAGGATATGGTTAAGAAAGTGCCTAAGCGTATTGAAAATAATCTCTTTAGGATTGCCCAAGAGTTTATCTCTAATACTCTTAAACACGCCAAGGCTAGCCAGATAGAGGTTTATCTCTATCAAAATAGTCAGGAAATTCAATTGAAAATGTTGGATAATGGTGTTGGTTATGATTTAAATGCGTCGACTGACGAGATGAGTTATGGACTGAAAAATATCCAGGAGCGTGTCGATGAAATGGCGGGAACTGTGCAGTTCCTATCTGCTACAGGTAAAGGAACTTCTATTGATGTTCGTGTGCCGATATTAAGAGGAGAAGACAATGTCGAATAAGATAAATGTGATTTTGGTCGATGACCATGAGATGGTCCGTTTGGGCCTTAAGAGTTTCCTGAATCTCCAAGGAGATGTCGAAGTGGTTGGAGAAGCGAGCAATGGCCGAGAAGGTGTTGACCTTGCCCTGGAATTTCGTCCAGATGTCGTCGTAATGGACCTTGTCATGCCTGAATTAGATGGTGTTCAAGCGACTTTGGAATTGCTCAAAGAATGGCCAGAAGCCAAGATTTTGGTTTTGACTAGCTATTTGGACAATGAAAAAATTTATCCAGTCATTGAAGCTGGTGCTAAAGGTTATATGCTTAAAACTAGCAGTGCGGCAGAGATTCTCAATAGTATCCGTAAGGTTTACCGTGGTGAAGAAGCTATCGAAACTGAGGTGGACAATAAGATTAAATACCACGATAGCCACCCGGACCTACACGACGACTTGACGGCACGTGAACGTGATATCTTGGCGCTTTTGGCTAAGGGTTATGACAATCAGACCATTGCTAACGAGCTATTCATTTCATTGAAAACCGTTAAAACGCACGTGTCTAATATCCTTGGAAAACTCAATGTTGATGACCGTACTCAGGCTGTCGTTTATGCCTTTAGACATCATTTGGTTTCACAGGATGATGAATAAAGTTATCAACTAACCTTGTTATTTAGAGGCTAGGGAGAGTTATCATAATTCTTAACCCTTACTCGGATTTTGCAAGTCAAATCTTTTGACTTTATTTCTAGCAAAACATATAATGAAACTATCCTAAAACTTTTCTTTTTTCATATGAGGTTGAAGCGACCTCATATCATCTATCTAAGTTCGCTTAGATGATGAAATCTCCTAACTCCTAGCAATCGGTATTTCCGGTTGCTTTTTTTTGAAAAAAGTTAAAAAAAGTGTTGACAGCCAACTAGTTTTTCTGTAGAATAATAAGAGTCTTTTGGGGTATAGCCAAGCGGTAAGGCAAGGGAC
>NZ_KV832034.1:3364-36076 GCF_001837325.1 Streptococcus sp. HMSC065H07 | reverse complement strand
CTCATGCGTTGGTTCGAATCCAGCTACCCCAGTTCTACTTGAGGGTAGAGACACAGATTATGGTCCGTTGGTCAAGGGGTTAAGACACCGCCTTTTCACGGCGGTAACACGGGTTCGAATCCCGTACGGACTATAAGTGCCAGCTAGAGAAAGCTGGTTTTTTTGTGTCCTTTTTGATAAAATAGAGGGGTTGACTGGCCTAGGCCAGACATTTTATACCACTTTAAAATCATAAATGACAAGACCTCGACCCGATGTAAAATGTTTGTTTTGTGATGGCTGTCAGATGAGGACAAATAATTCGTCGAGTCGTGGTTTCATTTGCATAAGAAAACATATAATAAGGAAATTCAATGACATACTATAACGTTGGAAAGATTGTGAATACACAGGGCTTGCAGGGGGAACTTCGTGTTTTGTCTGTAACAGATTTTGCGGATGAGCGTTTTAAGAAGAAGAGTGTCTTAGCCCTTTTTGATGACAAAGACAATTACATCATGGATGTTGAGATTGCGAGTCACCGTAAACATAAAAACTTTGATATCGTTAAGTTTAAGGGGCTTTACCATATCAATGATGTGGAGAAGTATAAGGGTTGTAACCTCAAGATTGCTGAGGAAAACCTAACAGACCTTGATGATGGGGAATTTTACTACCATGAAATCATTGGCCTTGATGTTTACGAAGGTGATACTTTGATTGGTCAGGTCAAAGAGATTCTCCAACCGGGTGCTAATGATGTTTGGGTAGTAAAACGTAAAGGTAAGAAAGATTTGCTCTTGCCATACATCCCACCTGTAGTTCTCGATGTTGATGTTGCAGCTGGTCGTATTGAGGTTGAGCTCATGGAAGGATTAGACGATGAAGATTGATATCTTGACCCTATTTCCAGATATGTTTGCTCCCTTAGAGCATTCCATTGTTGGTAAGGCAAAGGATAAGGGCCTTCTAGAAATCAACTATCACAATTTTCGTGAAAATGCTGAGAAGGCTCGTCACGTAGATGATGAACCTTACGGTGGCGGTCAAGGTATGTTGCTACGTGCCCAGCCAATTTTTGATACCTTTGACAAGTTAGACGTCACAAAACCTCGCGTTATTCTCTTAGATCCTGCGGGTCGTACCTTTGATCAGGCCTATGCAGAAGAATTGGCGCAAGAAGAGGAATTGGTCTTTATCTGTGGTCACTATGAGGGCTATGATGAGCGCATCAAAACCTTAGTGACGGATGAGATTTCCTTGGGAGATTTTGTCTTAACTGGGGGAGAGTTGGCTGCAATGACTATTGTAGATGCGACTGTCCGCTTGATTCCTGAAGTTTTAGGTAAGGAAGCTAGTCATAAGGATGATAGTTTCTCATCAGGGCTTTTGGAATTTCCACAGTACACGCGCCCAGCTGAGTTTCGTGGCATGAAGGTGCCAGATGTTCTCTTGTCAGGGCACCACGTCAATATTCGACGTTGGCGTATGGAACAGAGTTTGCGTAAGACCTGGGTGCGTCGACCAGACCTCTTGGAAAACTATGACTTTACGGATGAAGAACGTCAGATTTTAGAAGAGATAAAAGCAGAAGGGAAATAAAATGTCAGAAGAAAAGATTTACGATATTACCATTATCGGTGGTGGGCCAGTAGGACTTTGGGCTGCCTTTTACGCCGGTCTACGTGGTATGACTGTTAATATTATTGAGAGTCTGTCAGAGCTTGGTGGACAACCTGCCGTTCTCTATCCAGAGAAGAAGATCTACGATATTCCAGCCTTTCCGCAAACGACAGGTGCGGAATTGACAGAAAATCTCTTGACTCAACTTAAGCGTTTTGAAGATCGTGTCAGCATTCATTTGAAAGAAGAAGTGCAAACCTTTGAAAAGAAAGAAGGCATCTTCACAATTGCCACTAGTAAGGGCCAACACTTGTCTAAGGCTATCGTCATTGCCTGTGGAAATGGTGCCTTCGCTCCACGTCCTTTAGGTGTGGACAATGAAGAAGATTATGCGGATAATAACTTGTTCTATAATGTGCATAGCCTGGACCAATTTGCTGGCAAGAAGGTTGTGATTGCTGGGGGTGGCGATTCAGCCGTTGACTGGGCAAATCACTTGGATGGTATTGCTGAGAGTGTGACTTTGATTCACCGTCGTGATGCCTTTCGTGCCCATGAGCATAGTGTAGAGCTTCTTCATCAATCATCAGTTAATGTGATGACACCTTACGTACCCCTTGAAATCAAGGGTGAAAATGGTCTTGCTCAAAGTTTGACCGTCCAAAAAGTGAAGTCAGATGAAGTTGTGGAATTGCAGTTTGATGCCCTTATTGTTAGCTTTGGCTTCTCAACCAACAATAAAAACCTTCGTAACTGGAATGTTGACTTCAAACGCTCTAGCGTTACGGTCAATGCTCAGTTTGAAACTTCACAAGAAGGTGTTTACGCTATCGGTGATGCAGCAGAATATGAAGGTAAGATTGACTTGATTGCTGTGGGAATGGGTGAAGCCCCTATCGCTATCAACCAAGCTATCCAATATATTGATCCAGACGGTAAGAATCGTCCGGTTCACTCAACATCGTTAATTGAAGAATAATGTCAAAAGAAGGAAAGTCTCAAAAGAAGACTTTGTCTTCAATCTAAGGAGAGACTTGTCTCTCTTTTTTCATGTCTAAAAACGTGGTATAATACACCTATGGCTACAACGAAAAAAACGAAAAAAGGGTCGACTTCTAAGAACAGTAAGAAGCGGCTTACAAAAGCAGAATTAGACAGACAGAAGGCGATTAAGCGAATGCTATGGACCTTCTTTTTTGCCTTTGTTTTAATTTTCCCAGTCTTTCGATTGGGTTTCTTTGGGGTTACCCTCTATAATCTCTTTCGAGTATTTGTGGGGAGTATGGCTTATCCTTTAATTTTTGCTATCTATGTTTATCTCTTTGGCTTTAAATGGTTACGTAAACATAGTAACTACGTAACAGGATTTTGGATGATCTTCGCGGGTCTCTTGTTGGAGTTTCACGCCTATCTCTTTAGTCTAGAACGCATGAGTGGTCTGGATATTTTCCCTGGTACCAAGGACTTGCTTTTTGGGGAACTGGTCAGTGTGCAAGTAGCTCGTTTTGCGGGTGGTGGTATGTTGGGGGCTCTCCTATACCAACCGATTTCCTTCCTCTTTTCAAATATCGGTAGCTTCATGATTGGGGTATTGATTATTCTCTTGGGTGCTTTCATTCTTAGCCCTTGGGATGTCTTGGATATCATGGAGTATACTAAGGAAGCATGGCAGAAAGGGGCTGAGAAGCGTTTGGAACGGACGGCTCAACGTCAGGAAAAGAAGGCAGAACGTCAGGCTCAGAAAGAACGTGAGGCGGAAGAACGTGCCGAAGCCGAGCGTCTGGCTGATTTAACTGTTGACGAGGAGACGGGAGAAATCTTAGATGATGCCGCAGAGGAGTTACCACAAGAAACTGAGATTTTTGCATCTGAACCTGAAATCAGTGATTATGCCTCTGAGGATTACTATGATAATCTGCCTCCAGAGGATTATGAGGATTTCCAAGAAGATTATGCACCTTATCCAGAGGATGTGCCAAGCGATGAGTTTCCCCCATCTATGGTGGTTGAGGGAGATGACGCACCAGTCGAGGTTGATTTCACGCCTAAGGAACTCCTGCAGTATAAATTACCTCATATAGATCTCTTTGCACCTGATAAGCCTAAGAGTCAATCTAAAGAGAAGAACATCGTTCGAAAGAATATTCGAATCTTAGAAGATACCTTCAAGAGTTTCAATATTGATGTCAAGGTTGAGCGGGCTGAAATTGGACCGTCAGTGACCAAGTATGAGGTCAAGCCTGCTGTTGGGGTCCGTGTCAATCGCATTTCAAATTTAGCTGATGACTTAGCTCTGGCTCTAGCTGCGAAAGATGTCCGTATTGAGGCACCTATTCCTGGAAAATCTTTGGTTGGTATCGAAGTGCCTAACTCAGAGATTGCGACGGTTTCTTTCCGAGAACTATGGGAACAGTCCAAGACGGACCCTAATAAGCTCTTGGAAGTTCCTCTTGGTAAGGCGGTTGATGGTTCGGCTCGTAGCTTTGATTTGGGTCGGATGCCTCACTTACTGGTCGCTGGATCAACAGGTTCTGGTAAATCGGTTGCGGTTAACGGTATCATCTCTAGTATTCTTATGAAGGCTCGTCCTGACCAGGTGAAGTTCCTCATGGTCGATCCGAAGATGGTTGAACTTTCGGTTTACAATGATATTCCTCATCTCCTTATCCCTGTAGTGACCAACCCACGTAAGGCCGCCAAGGCTCTTCAAAAAGTGGTAGATGAGATGGAAAATCGTTACGAACTCTTTAGTAAGTTTGGCGTGCGTAACATTGCTGGCTACAATGCCAAGGTGGAAGATTGGAATGCCCAGTCGCAAGAAAAACAGATTCCCTTGCCTTTAATTGTGGTTATCGTTGATGAGTTGGCTGACTTGATGATGGTAGCTAGTAAGGAAGTGGAAGATGCTATTATTCGTTTGGGACAAAAAGCGCGTGCTGCGGGAATTCACATGATTCTCGCCACTCAACGTCCGTCGGTTGATGTGATCTCCGGTTTGATTAAGGCCAATGTGCCATCTCGTGTGGCCTTCGCCGTGTCTTCGGGAACAGATAGTCGTACCATTTTAGATGAAAATGGGGCAGAAAAGCTACTCGGACGTGGGGATATGCTTTTCAAACCGATTGATGAGAACCACCCTGTTCGTCTACAAGGTTCCTTCATCTCTGATGATGACGTGGAACGTATTGTGACCTTTATCAAGGATCAGGCTTCAGCTGACTATGATGAGAGCTTTGATCCTGGTGAAGTTTCTGAAAATGATTTTGGTGGAGGTTCCTCTGCCAATGGTGGTAGCTCAGAAGGTGACCCACTCTTTGAAGAGGCCAAGGCTTTGGTCCTTGAAACACAAAAAGCTAGTGCTTCCATGATTCAACGCCGTCTGTCAGTTGGTTTCAACCGTGCCACTCGTTTGATGGAAGAATTGGAAGAAGCAGGTGTTATCGGACCAGCTGAAGGTACCAAACCACGTAAGGTTTTGATGACTCAAGAATAATGGACTGGAAAGAGTCTCAAGCCTAGTTCTAAAGGAATTAAAATCGACAAAAGAAATGAGAAAAATGAGTGTTTTGCCATTTATTTTCTCATTCTTTTTTTATGTTCAAAATAGACCAAAAAATTGCAAAATATTCCATAAGAACGCTTACAAAACGAACATTTTTTGCTATAATAGGAGAAAAAGTGAGTAACAAAAACTAAGGAGTAAAAAATGGACAATTTATTAACCGTTCATTTTCATAGTATGCATGGCGACTATTCCAGATACAGTATGTGGAAGTGGCTAGATGGTTATTGGGGCGAAGAAGCCCATTTTTCACGTGAGGATGATTTTGGTCTTGTTGGTCAGGTTACTTCTCCCTCCAATCGTTTTATTGATTCTGTCAATCTTTTGGTCAAAACGGAAGACTGGTCGAGGCAAACACATGATTACCGTGTCCGACGCTTCCTAGGGGATGCTCCCAATGCTATTTGGATAGTTGAAGGTGATCCAACTGTTTATTATTCTAAACAGGCAGCCTTGACTAGCCATAGTTTCGAAGGTCGCGACCAGCATGCCTTTGATATGGCTCTCCGAAGACAGGAATTTGACCAGAAGTGGGGCTTTCAAGGTTGGTTAGGTCATAAGTATGAAAAAGGGGCCACAGAGTTTCGCCTTTGGTCACCTCTAGCTCGTCGTGTGCAGCTCTTACTTTTTAAAAAGGGCAGTAAAAATCCTAAGATCATTAAGATGAGCCGAGGAACCAGTGTCAATAAAGACCGTCATGAGATGAATACTCACGGTGTTTGGAGTGCCACTGTTAAAAAGGATTTGGATGGGGTAGCCTACCAGTTTCGTGTGTATCATGAGGAAAGTTTTTATCAGGATACGAGAGACCCCTACAGTATCGCCCTTAGCTTAGATAATAAAAAAAGTTTGGTGGTCAATCCACAGCGACTTGTTCCAAGAGGGTATGAAAAGGTTACCAAGCAAAAAGCGAGCTGGCGTAAGGCAAATGCTTGCTCATCCGTTATCTGTGAGATGCACCTCCGTGACTTCTCAATCTCAGAGACATCTGGTGTTAAGAAGTCCTATAGAGGAACCTATCTAGGTGCTTGTCAGAAAGGGACTAGAAATGCCCATGGAGATTTGACTGGTTTTGATTACCTCAAACGTATGGGCTACAACTATGTCCAACTGCAACCAGTCTTTGATCACCATAAAACCTATGATAAAGGTGGGAAGCTTCTCTACAACTGGGGGTACGATCCTGAAAATTACAATGTTCCGGATCGTCAGTTTGCTGCTGATCAAAAGAATCCCGTGGCACCAATTTTAGAGCTTAAGAAAATGATTCAGGCCTACCATGAAGCAGGAATAGGGGTTATCATGGATGTGGTTTATAACCATACTTACTCATCTTACAGCTCTCCTTTCCAACTATCTGTGCCGGCTTATTACTACCGTATGCATGACAATGGGTCTTTCCAAGATGGATCAGGCTGTGGAAATGAGACAGCCAGTGAAAAGGAAATGTACCGTAAGTATATGATTGATTCCTTAACCTATTGGGCAGAAGAATTTGGAGTGGATGGTTTTCGTTTTGACCTTATGGGCTTACATGATGTTGCTACGATGAATGCCATTCGTTCGGCCATGGATGATATTGATCCTAGGATCCTTCTTTATGGTGAAGGATGGGATATGGGAATTGGACTTCCTGTAGACCAAAAGGGCAAGAAGGATAATGCAGCCTTGATGCCTAGAATCGGATTTTTCAATGACAATGCGCGTGACGCGGTCAAGGGGGCAGAGGTCTATGGGTACATCAATAACGGCTATGTGTCTGGAGCCCCATTGGAAGACCAGATTGCCAAGAGTCTGCTTGGTAGCCGTGGTTTTGTAAACTACCTCATGCCAGGTCAGGTCCTCAACTATATCGAAGCGCACGACAACTACAATTTGAATGACCTTATGCATCATTTGCATCCACATGATTCGCCAGAAGATATTGAAAAACGTATTTACTTGGCAAATGCTCTTAATCTAAGTATGCAAGGGATGTGTTTCATGCAGTTGGGACAAGAATTCCAGCGTAGTAAGATGGTTGCAACAGGTGAAGATGGAAATTACACGGAAGCGGATGTTAAGCGTGCCATGAATAGCTACAATGCCCCTGATGCTGTTAATCAGGTGGATTGGAATCAAGTGACTCTTAAGAAAGACTTGGTTGCTAAAGTTGCCAAATTAATTGAGCGTAAGCAAACCGTACAAGAATTTTCATATCGTTCATATGCAGATATTTACGATAATCTCTATGTCGCAAAAGCTGAGTACGATTCAGGTATTGTTGAATTACATATTTCTGGAAAATTACGTAAGACTTTTGTGTTCGATAATATGAAAAAAGATTTGGAGATTTACTGACAAGAATGTCAAAAAATGTTATAATACAGTAAACGCTTACATAAGTGGTTTTGTTTACTTGTAAGCCCTATCGGTCTGAAGGGTTTTCTAGTGTATTTACATATATTTCAATGTTTTAATTTCTTGATAGTTAGAACTATCAAGGCTAGTTTAAGAAAGGAGTGATGGTATGAATCTCGATGAAGCCATGTACACATTTGGAACAGGTGAGAACTTCCACCTTCAGAATTATTTGGGTGTGCATGAATTAGAGGGAGAAGAAGGTTTTATCTTCCGTGTGTGGGCCCC
Organism: Streptococcus sp. HMSC065H07; assembly: GCF_001837325.1. Taxonomy (NCBI): domain Bacteria; kingdom Bacillati; phylum Bacillota; class Bacilli; order Lactobacillales; family Streptococcaceae; genus Streptococcus; species Streptococcus sp. HMSC065H07. The sequence goes on along the minus strand of NZ_KV832034.1, from coordinate 28,284 downwards.
TCATGCTGAGCAGATTCAGGTAATTGGAGATTTCACAGGTTGGTTTGATGAACCTCTGGATATGACCAAAAACCATATCGGTGTTTGGGAGGCGACTTCAGCTCTCCCAGAGGAAGGACAACTCTATAAGTTCTTGGTGAAACGTAAGGGAGGTCAAGTCGTCGAAAAGATGGATCCTTTTGCGACTTACTTAGAGCCTCGTCCTGGAACAGGAGCTGTGATTCGTAAGAAGAAAACTAAGAAGTGGAAGGATGGCCTTTGGATGGGTCGTCGTAAACGCTTTGGTTTCCAAAAACGTCCGGTTAATATCTATGAAGCTCATGCATCATCTTGGAAACTAAAAGAGGATGGTCAACCTTATACTTTCAAAGAATTGAAAGAAGAGTTGATTCCATATTTGGTTGAGATGAACTATACTCACGTGGAATTCATGCCACTCATGGCTCATCCTCTTGGGATGAGTTGGGGTTACCAGCTTATGGGTTACTTTGCTTTTGAGCATACCTATGGCACACCAGAAGAATTTCAAGATTTCGTAGAAGCATGTCACCAGAATAATATAGGTGTCTTGGTAGACTGGGTCCCAGGTCACTATACACAAAATGACGATGCTTTAGCCTACTTTGATGGTACACCAACTTTCGAATATCAGGATCACGATCGAGCTCATAACTATCGTTGGGGAGCGTTGAACTTTGACTTAGGAAAAAATCAAGTACAGTCTTTCCTTATTTCAAGTGCTCTTTACTGGATTGAAAATTATCATATCGATGGTATCCGAGTGGATGCAGTTTCAAACATGCTCTATTTGGACTATGATGAGGGTCCATGGATGCCAAACAAGGACGGTGGTAACCGTAACTTGGAAGGCTATGGCTTCCTTCAAAAACTCAATCGTGAGATTAAAAAACGCTATCCAGATGTCATGATGGTTGCGGAAGAATCAACTGCAGCAACACCAATTACACAACCGATTGAAGAGGGTGGTCTAGGTTTCGACTTCAAATGGAATATGGGTTGGATGAACGATATCCTCAAATTCTACGAAGAAGATCCAGTTTACCGTCAGTACGATTTCAATCTGATGACCTTTAGTTTCATGTATTGCTTCAATGAAAACTATGTTCTACCTTTCTCACATGATGAAGTAGTTCATGGTAAGAAGAGTATGATGCATAAGATGTGGGGGGACCGCTACAATCAGTTTGCTGGCCTACGTAACCTCTATGCTTATCAACTCTGTCACCCAGGTAAGAAATTGCTCTTCATGGGATCTGAATTTGGTCAGTTCTTAGAGTGGAAATATGATTACCAACTGGAATGGGGAAATCTTGAAGATGAGATGAACCAGAAGATGCAGGCCTTCACTAGCCATATGAATGGTTTCTACAAGGACCATAAATCTCTCTGGCAGATTGATGATTCTTACGATGGTATTGAAATTATCGATGCGGATAACCGTGCTGAAAGTGTGCTTTCCTTCATTCGTAAGGATGACAAAGGCGATAAGGGTGACTTCCTTGTCTGTGTCTTCAACCTAGCTCCAGTGGAACGTCAAGACTTCACTATTGGATTGCCAGTCGCTGGTATTTATCAAGAAGTACTTAACACTGAGATGGAAGAATTCGGTGGTGTCTGGAAAGAAGGAAATCCTGAAACTCGTACCCAAAAGGCGAAGTGGAAGGATTATGAAAATACCCTTAGCTTCACATTGCCAGCTCTTGGAGCAAGTATCTGGCGTGTTAAACGTCGCTTGAAATAAAGGGTAGAATTAAACGTGTACACGATTTGTTTTTCAGGGATGATAGCAAGAAAGTCACGGTTGAAAGAAGCTTTCTGACGCCCAAACTATTGCCACACTGAGAAACTTACTTTAATTGTCATAATCAGTTTCGGCTGATTGTCTAACATCCTTTTGAGGATGAAACTAAAAATCATGAGGGGGACTATTCATGAAAAATGAAATGTTGGCTTTGATCCTTGCTGGTGGGCAAGGAACTCGTCTTGGAAAATTGACCCAAAGTATTGCCAAACCAGCTGTTCAGTTTGGTGGACGCTACCGTATCATTGACTTTGGTTTGTCAAACTGTGCCAATTCAGGAATTAACAATGTAGGTGTCATTACACAGTATCAACCACTTGCTTTGAACAATCATATCGGTAATGGTTCAAGTTGGGGATTGGATGGTGTTAACTCTGGTGTATCAATTCTTCAACCTTACTCAGCTAGCGAAGGTAATCGTTGGTTTGAAGGTACCAGCCACGCTATTTATCAAAACATTGAGTATATCGATAGCATCAATCCTGAATATGTTTTGATTTTGTCTGGTGACCATATTTACAAGATGGACTATGATGATATGCTCCAATCTCACAAAGATAACAACGCAAGTCTTACTGTCGCCGTTCTTGATGTGCCACTTAAAGAAGCTAGCCGTTTCGGTATCATGAACACTGATGCTAATAACCGTATTGTTGAGTTCGAAGAAAAACCTGAAAACCCTAAATCTACGAAAGCATCAATGGGTATTTACATCTTTGATTGGAAACGTCTTCGCAATATGTTAGTATCAGCTGAAAAGAGTTCAGTTGATATGTCAGACTTTGGTAAGAACGTTATCCCAGCTTATCTTGAAACAGGTGAAAGCGTCTTTGCTTATGAATTTGAAGGCTATTGGAAAGACGTAGGTACTATCGAATCCCTTTGGGAAGCAAATATGGAGTACATTTCTCCTGAAAATGCCTTGGATAGTCGTAACCGTCAATGGAAAATTTACTCACGTAACGTGATTGCTCCACCAAACTTCTTTGGTGAGAATGCTCATGTTGAAGATTCACTCGTTGTTGATGGATGTTTGGTTGATGGAACTGTTAAACATTCTGTGCTTGCAACAAATACACAAATTCGTGAAGGGGCAGTCGTTGAAGATTCAGTGATTATGAGTGGTGCAATTATTGGTAAAGGTGCAAAAATTAAACGAGCTATTATCGGTGAAGGTGCACACATTTCCGATGGTGTGGAAATTGACGGTACAGAAGAAGTGCAAGTCGTAGGATACAATGAAGTAGTGGGGGTACCAAAAGATGAAGATTGATAAATATTCTGCAATTCTAGGAAATACCGTAGGATTCCATGACATGGGTGGTTTGACTGAGCACCGTCCTATTGCCAGCCTACCATTTGGCGGAAAATATCGCCTCATCGACTTCCCGTTGTCTAACTTGGCTAATGCTGGTATCCGTAGCGTCTTCGGAATCTTCCAAAACGAAAACATCAGTTCTGTCTTCGACCATATTCGTTCAGGTCGTGAGTGGGGCTTGTCTACTCTTCTCAGTCACTACTACCTTGGTATTTACAATACTCCTGTTGAAAGCTCAACTGTTGATGAGGAATACTATCGTCAAATTTTGACTTACCTTAAACGTTCAGGCTCAGATCAGACTGTAGCTCTTAACAGTGATGTTTTGGTCAACATTGATCTTAACCAAGTTTTCCACCTTCACAATACAACAAAACCAAAAGTTACTGTGGTCTACAAAAAACTTCCTAAAGAACTCATTTCAGATGTAAACAGCGTTTTAGAAATTGATGACTCTGACAAAGTGCTTGGTCATGAGCTCTTCCAGGGTGGCGATAAAGAAGTTTACAATATGTCTACAGACATCTTTGTTGTGGATACACCATTCTTGATTGAAAAATTGGAAGAAGAAGCAGCTAAAGAAGAACCTCGTAAGCTTCGTTATGTACTTCGTGATTTGGCAGTTGCTGAAAATGCTTTTGCTTACGAGTACACTGGTTACCTTTCAAATATCCACTCAGTAAAAGCGTACTTTGATGCTAACTTGGATATGCTGGAATCACAAAAATTCTATAAACTTTTTGCACCAAACCAAAAAGTTTATACAAAAGTTAAAAATGAAGAGCCAACATACTATGCAGACTCTTCTGAAGTTAAGCTTTCACAATTTGCATCTGGTTCGATTGTTCGAGGTAAAGTTGAGAACTCAATGATTTCACGTAATGTTGACTTTTCTGAAGGTTCTAGTGTTAGCCATTCAATTATCTTCCCACGTGTTAAAGTTGCTAAAGGCGCAACAGTTGAATATGCTATTGTGGATAAAGGTGTTGAAATCGCTGAAGGTGTTACGGTTCGCGGTACAGAAAACAACCCAGTTGTCATCAAAAAAGGTAGCGTTGTAACAGAGGATATTGTACGATGAAAATTTTATTTGTAGCAGCAGAGGGTGCACCTTTCGCTAAAACTGGCGGTTTGGGTGACGTTATCGGTGCTCTTCCTAAATCTCTAGTCAAAAATGGTCACGAAGTTGCCGTAATTCTCCCATATTATGATGTGGTTTCGGCTAAATTTGGCGATCAGGTTGAAGACATTGGCTTCTTCTATACAAATGTTGGTTGGCGTCGTCAATATGTCGGCATCAAGAAAATTGTCCGTGATGGTGTGACCTTCTTCTTCATTGATAATGAGCAGTATTTCAACCGCGGTACGGTATACGGTGAGTGGGATGATGGTGAGCGTTTTGGCTTCTTCCAAATGGCTGCCCTTGAGTTGATGGAAAAAGTGGACTTTATTCCAGATATTCTCCATGTTCATGACTACCACACAGCCATGATTCCATTCCTTCTTAAGGAAAAATACCATTGGATTCAAGCTTACCAAGGTATTAGAACAGTCTTCACTATCCATAATATTGAGTTCCAAGGTCAATTTGACAGTGGTATGCTTTGGGAAATCTTCGGTGTTGGTTACGAGCGTTATGCAGACGGTACGCTCCGTTGGAATGACTGCCTCAACTGGATGAAAGCAGCCGTTCTTTATGCAGATCGTGTAACAACAGTTTCTCCATCTTATGCTGGTGAAATTCAAACACCTGAATTTGGTAAAGGTCTTGATCAAATCATGCGCATGGAATCTGGTAAGTTGTCTGGTATTGTTAATGGTATCGATACGGACCTCCTTGATCCAGAAACAGATACTCACATTCCTTACCACTTCTCAGTGGATGATTTGTCAGGTAAGGCCAAAGACAAGGCAGCTCTTCAAGAACGTGTTGGTCTCCCAGTTCGCGAAGACGTTCCATTGATTGGTATTGTGTCACGTTTGACTGACCAAAAAGGTTTCGATTTGGTTGTCAACGAACTTCACAACATCTTGCAACATGATGTTCAGATTGTTCTTTTGGGTACTGGTTACAGCGACTATGAGAACTCTTTCTCTTGGTTCGGTCACGCTTACCCAGAAAAAATGTCTGCCAACATTACCTTCAACCTAGAGTTGGCTCAACAAATTTATGCTGGTTGTGACATTTTCCTTATGCCTTCAGCCTTTGAACCATGTGGCCTCTCTCAAATGATGTCTATGCGCTATGGTACCTTGCCAGTGGTTAGCGAGGTTGGTGGTCTTCGTGATACTGTTGAACCATACAACCCTGTGACAGGCTCAGGTACAGGATTCTCATTTGGTAACTTCTCAGGTTACTGGATGGTTCAAACCCTTGAAAAAGCTCTCGATGTTTACGAAAACAATGCTGATGCTTGGAAACAACTCCAGCACAATGCTATGACACGTGACTTCTCATGGGATACAGCAAGTTTGGCATATGTTGATTTGTACAAACAATTAGTATAATTGCAAAGATAACTTTTCTCGCAAGGGAAAAGTTATCTTCGTGTAAAGCGTTTGAAAACGCTTCTATATAATCTTGACAAAAGTCAGGATAGCATCTCTCAATCTTGCTGATAAAGCAATGAAAGAGAAGATATCTAAAAATCTGAATAGAAGACTAACTCTAATCATGTTATAATAAACCTGACTGTTTTGACAGTTTTGTAAATAAAGATTTTGAAATATCTGTTTCGAATCTTGATTGGCAAGGTTTGGAAGTTTGAGGAAAATTTCCAATTCCCTCTTATCTGAATATTCACTCTATAAGATGTGTATCAAAGGTATAGAAGTATAAGAAAGGATTTCTATGCAAGTCGAAAATTTAACAAAAGAACAATTTATCCGTGATTTTAAAGACACGCTCCATCATGAGCAGTTGATTAAAGTGGCTAAGGCTACACCAACTGAAATTTTCACAGCCTTGGCTGGTTTGATTCGTAAGTATTACACTGACACATGGATTGAACGTAACCATGCGCTTTCAGACAATCAAGAAAAGATTGCTTTCTACTTCTCAATCGAATTCCTTCCAGGTCGTATGTTGGAAACTAACCTCCTCAACCTTGGTATTCTTGACCTTGTTAAAGAAGGTTTCGCAGAACTTGACATCGACTTCCGTGAAGTAGTAGAAGCTGAGCATGATATGGCACTTGGTAACGGCGGTCTTGGTCGTTTGGCTGCTGCCTTCATGGATTCGCTTGCAACTACTGGTTATCCAGGTTTTGGTAATGGTCTTCGTTACCGTTATGGACTGTTCAAACAACGTATTGTTGACGGTTACCAAGTAGAGCTACCAGATGGTTGGTTTGGTTCAACAGGAAATGTTTGGGAAACGCGTAAAGACCATGATATTGTCTATGTAAAACTCTTTGGTGATGTTGTCCTTGAAAGTGACGAAGATGGTCGTTTTGTTCCAACTTATAAGAATGCTCAAGTTCTTCGTGCTGTGCCTTACGATGTGCCACAAATCGGTTATCAAAATGGTGTGATTAACAACCTTCGTCTTTGGGATGTTGAAATTCCTGAAGAATACGAATTGGATTACCCTACTCTTGAAGCTCGACGTCGTGTGAAAGATATTACAGCCATTCTTTATCCAGATGATACAACGATTGAAGGTAAAGAATTGCGTTTGGTTCAGGAATACTTCATGACAAGTGCAGGTCTCCAAACCATTATCAAATCATACCTCAAGATGGGCTTGCCATTGAAAGATATCCACGAAAAGGTATCTGTTCACATCAATGATACTCACCCTGCGGTTGCACCAGCTGAATTCATGCGTCTCCTCCTTGATGAATACGGTCTTTCATGGGAAGATGCTTGGAATGCGACTGTTAAGACCATGAGCTACACTAACCACACTATTCTTCAAGAAGCCCTTGAAAAATGGGATCAACAGCTCTTCAAACGTGTTCTCCCACGTGTTTACCAAATCATCTTGGAAATCGATAACCGTTATGTAGCTGCAATGGCTGGACGTGGTGTTGCTGCAGATGTTATCGAACGCACTCGTATCGTGAAGGATAACCAAGTGCATATGGCTAACTTGGCGATTATTGGTGGTCACTCAGTCAACGGGGTTGCCAAACTCCACACAGAACTTCTTAAAGAAGATACCCTTCACGACTTCTATACTATTTATCCTGAAAAATTCAATAACAAGACAAATGGTATCGTTCAACGTCGTTGGACACAAATTGCAGCTCCTGAACTTTCAGCAGCAATTGATGACGTGATTGGTAACGGTTGGCGTAACGACATCCATGAGCTTGAAAATCTTACAACCTACTTGGATTACAAGGAAGTATTGAACCAGTTCTATCAAGTTAAGAAAACTGCTAAACAACGTTTGGCAGACTATATCAAGGAAACAACTGGCGTAGAAGTGTCTACAGATGCTATCTTTGATGTTCAAGTGAAACGTCTTCACGCGTACAAACGTCAATTGCTTAACCTTCTTCATATCATCAAACTTTATTGGGACCTTAAAGATAACCCAGATAAAGACATGGTACCTCGTGTATTCATCTTTGGTGCCAAAGCTGCGCCTGGTTATCACTTCGCAAAATCAGTTATTAAACTCATCAACGAAGTTGCCAACCTTGTTAACAATGATGAAAGCCTTCAAGGAAAACTTAAAGTTGTCTTCCTTGAAAACTACCGTGTCAGTCTTGCGGAACTTATCATTCCAGCAGCTGATGTCTCTGAGCAAATCTCATTGGCTTCTAAAGAAGCATCTGGTACATCAAACATGAAATTCATGATGACTGGTGCTATTACCTTGGCAACACTTGACGGTGCCAACATTGAAATCAAGGATGAAGTAGGCGATGAGAATGTTGTCATCTTTGGTATGGACAAGGACGAAGTTTATGAACACTATGCACGTCACGATTACTACTCTCGTGCAGTTTATGAGAATAACCAAGTCGTTCGTCGTGTCGTTGATACCTTTGTTAACGGTACGATTCCAAATGCTCAAGCTGAAGGTACTGAAATCTATGAAGCCCTCATCACCCACAACGATGAGTACTTCCTCTTGGAAGACTTCGCCGCTTATGTAGAAGCTCAAGAGAAAATCGATGCGCTTTATCGTGATCATGACAAGTGGGCACGCATGAGCTTGGCAAATATTGCTAAATCTCATAAGTTCACTTCAGATGATACGATTACAGAATACGCTAAAGAAATTTGGGAATTGAAAAAATAAGCGATAGCTTATGAATCACAAAAAGACAAAGGCTAGAAATGGTCGTTGTCTTTTTATTTTTTTAGAAGAGGGGTGTCATAGACAGCAAAAAAGCATTTATAAATGGCAGGAGAAGTTTATCTGTAGATCTATCATATCCCTTGAAACTTGCACTTGCTTATCAAGGTGTTATAATAACCTATAGGTATAAGCATCAAAAAGGGGGAAAATACATGGCTTTACGCAGCCAATTAATTACTAAGGAGTTTCCAGAATTAGATAGGGTAGAGCGCTTAAATAACGAGGCCTTCCCAGAAGAAGAACGTATTCCATTAAGTGAGTTTTTACAATTGGATGGTCGTGATGATTATCATTTCTTTGCCTTTTATGACGAGGATGATTTTGTTGGATTTGCCTCAGTTCTCTACAATGCCAAAGTTTTTTATGTGAGTTTCTTTGCCATCGTTCCTCAAATGCGGAGTCATGGCTACGGAAGTGAGATTATTGATAAACTGGTGGACTTTTATGGACCATCTCGGTCTATGGTCTTGGAAGTAGAGCGCTTGGATGAACCAAATGACAATCCTGAGCAACGTGAGGCACGTTGGGATTTCTATAAGCGTAATGGGTTCAAGACTTCCAATGCTTTCTTGGAATATGAAGGTTTGAGTTTTGAGATTCTCTATCGTGGAGATCACTTTGACGAAGAAGCCTACAGAGAGATATTCCGCAAACTTCAGGAAAATGCTTATTTTGACTTCAGTATTAAACATCGTCGCTTGAGTGATTTATAAACAATCAAACCAAACAGGTCTTAGTCGACCTGTTTTTTCATTTGTTTTCAGCGTTTGCCAATCGTTTTCAGAATATTTTGTCGTCCTATGCTATAATGGAAGTATTATGAAGAAAGTAATTTTACAGTATCTGGCAAGTGCTCTGACTGTAATCCTTATACTTGGTCTTGTGGTTTTCAACAGACAGCGAAATCACTCTCTGGTAAAGAAGGTCAAAAACCCTGAGATTTCCTATATCTATAAGGATTCTTTGGAAAATCTAGATAGACTGGCCCTTAGTCAGGCTGGGATTATACAATCCTATCAACTCGATTCTTTGTCTGTTAGGAAGGAAGATGGAAAGATTCACCTCGTTCTCCATATCAATCATTCCTATGATATGCAGGTAAATCTTGTCCTAAAGTCTGATATCTATGGTGATTTATCTGTGGTTCAAGCGACGCCATCAAAGGCTTTGAAGCTCGCCTTGGAGGACGAATCTTATCAGAAACGGTTGACCTTGATTTCACAAAAAGCAGATGCTATTATATCTCGTGATCACTGGGATCAAGGCATTAAACCGGCCTATGTGGCTCAGGTCAGAAGTAAGATGAAGAAGACTTCTTTGAACCAGTTGGAAAAGGTTCTGCAAGAAATTGATCAAGAAAGTAAGGAAGTGGGCTCCGATACCTATACGGCCTTTTTCCAAGCTTCTCAACTGCCTAATCATGACAAGCTCAATTTGGTTATGGAGCACATGCAGGTTTATGTGGATAAGTACCAGTTTCTCCAGTTAGGGAAGTCAGGTTATAAATTTTCCAAAAAGCTAGAGCCAACCAGCGCTTTTTACAGTTACTTCCGTGAGGCTATTATGGAGACCTATCAGACGGATCTAGGGCTTGGAGTAGATGAGTTAGGTATCAAGCTCCACCTTTTTAGGTCTTGGATTGATAAGCAGTCCATGGACTATATTAGGACCAACTACAAGGGCAAGACGGATTTTGACAAGCTTCTGGCTTACAGCAAGGACAAGAAGATTAAGTTGGATTATACTACAGGTGCTTCTTACCATAATCGAAGCTTGGGAGACTTTACCTATCCAGAGAACATGAAAATTCAGCTACCTCAGACCAGTGTCATGGGACCTTACGGTGTCAGCAATTCCCGCTTTATTGAATTTATTGTCAATATGGATACAGGGAAATTTGTTTCTGAGTGGAATGTCTACAAGAAAAGGAAAGACGGTAGTATCGACTCTAATCCTAAGCATTACAAGATTGAAGATGGTGCTGACATTGCTGATACGGATTCTGCTAACTACGGCCTATCTAAGGGGTTAAATGCTGACTTACCAGCCTATCTCAATAATAGCCATACCTATCTCGATGTTCGTCACCCTGCGGATAATGCGATTAGACGCAAGATGGTTAGAAAGTGGAAAAATGCCAAGAATGTCTTAAATGGTGGGCGCTATGCTGATATTGTTAAAAAAGGAGGCTTGAAAGATCTTGAAACATGGAGACAAGTTAAAGCTGAAGACCGCCTCCAGGTCTACAATGCTTACCTTGATTATATTCGCTCTCATCTTGTGCTTAATGGGTTTGACAGCTTTTACCAAGAAACCTACAACCCCCAAGGTGGAGACAAAAAAGACTGAAACCCTTGATAGTGTTCTTGTCGCTAAAAATTTCTATCGTGTAAGGGATGCCTATGCCATCAAGCTCTACGGGCAGGATGAGGGGATGTCCTTTGATGTGGCTGGTCAGAGACTCTTTGGGTCAAATATTGCTATTAAAGATGGTCTGTTATATGGCTCCAGTCTTGGAGATTTGACCATTGAGGCTTATTTTCAGGGGGAGGCGTCCTACCTTTTAGAGGCCACCCAGAAGCTCCCAGTGGACAAAAATCGTATCAAGGCTAATCACTATAGTCAGGACATCGTTCTGAATAACGTTTGGTCTAGTCTGGAAAGTCAAGAAACCTCCAACAGTATCATCACTCAGTTTCAGGATAAGACCTTGCTTAAGCTGCGCATCAGCTACAACAAGGATTTCCTTCCGACTAAGATTCAAGGTTTTTACAATAGCCAAACCTTTAATGGCTGGCGGGACCTATTTTATATAGATTACCCATATAGTGATCAGGAAGCCTTCAATCAGGCTCAAGATGCCTATATACAACACATCCAGTACATGGAAACGCATCCTGAGGAAGAAGCAGGAGAGTTTGGTTAATAAAGCAAAATCACCTTTATCTCGAGATAAAGGTGATTTGTTTGTTCCTAAGAATTAGGTTTTAGGTTTGACTTGTGGTAACTTCTGGAAAAAGCTTGTCTAGGATTTTTGGAGTGATAGCTTGTCCAGGACCTTCAGCACAATAGGTGTGCATATACATAGAGGGATTGAAGTTGAGCTCGATACAAGTGCAATGAGGTTTTTCCTTGCTAGCAGGCTGAGTTTTATCTGGAATGATGAGGTCAACCCCGCAAGCCCAGGCCCCCATGCTAGTCGCCATAGCTGCAGCTAATTCTTGATAGGATGAATCCATGGTCTCAGTGACATCAATAGAGTCACCGCCCGTAGAGATGTTGGAGTTACGGCGGAGATTGACCTTTTTCCCTTCTGGGAGAATATCATCAGGTGCATAACCTTGCTGACTCAACATCAATTGTTCGATTTCTCCTAGCTCAATGATTTCCAGCGGTGAGCGGTGGTCACGGCCTCGCAATGGGTTGGCATTTTTCTGAGCGACTAATTCACGAATAGTGTGTTTGCCATCACCGACAACATTAGCAGCGACACGAAGGAGGACGGCCTCACAACGCCCGTCCAGAATGAAGAAACGGTATTCGGTTCCTGTGATAAATTCTTCAACAAGAACAGCTGTATCTTCTGCAAAGGCAATCTCGAGGGCTTTCTTATAGTTATCAAGGCTGGCAGGCTCTTGGAAAATGGAAATGCCCAGACCGAAGTTGGTTGATTTTGGTTTAACCACAATTTGCTTGCCCTTGATAAGAGGATAGTAGGCTAGACCTTGTTCTAGATTGGTAAATTCGTCGCCGGCAGGGACAGGGAAGCCAGCATCAGCTAGGATTTTTTTGGTTACGGTTTTATTAGCCATGGCAAGAGGAACTACATAGTTGTCTTTTGAGGTCATGTTACCATTTTTGACGTACTCAACATGATCTTTATGCCAGAGTTTAAGGAATTGATCCTGCTCATCTAGGATTTCAAAATGAAGCCCTTTTTGAATGGCATCAAAGAGCAGCATCTGGGTAGAAAGTTCCATCTCTTCATAACCCTTAAGGGCATAGTGGGCAGTCCAGTCGTAATCATGATAGGCAAGAGCCTTGTCAAGGGCAAAGTCAGCAAGGGACTTGTCTTTGATATGAGGAAGAAGTTGAGCAGCTAGTGTCTGACTAGGATCTGCAAAGGCATCTTTAACTTGTTTGACCAAACCTTGATGATAGTCACCAAGCCCAAAATGTTGCACCAGTTGGTCTAGAGCTGTCGTAATGTTCTGAGTTTCAGCTTCAGAAGGTAGAGGTTCTAAAGGATGAGAGAGGGCAATTTTTTCATTCAGCGCGTGAGCTTGAGCCAGAGCCTGATCAACATTTTCAGGGGCATCCATCCAGAGGAAGGCTAGAAGGAGTAGGTGTACGGTATCCATGGTAGTTTGGCTAATACCGATACGCTCAAAGGGGTTGAGGTCGAAGTTACGGAATTCCAGATAGGTGATTCCCTTGTCAAGGAAGGAGCGATTATCCTTTTGTCCACGGAAACGAACAGCCGAGTAAAATTCCTTTTCCGCAATCAAATCACCTTGTTCGATATAGTTTTCGATGGTAGAGACATAGTCTTCTAGGCTTGCAAAAGAAACTTGGATTTCTTCCTTATTGACATAACCATGGTCGCTGTTTCGGAAGGAACGCACTGGTTCTGGCACTTCTTGGTCGAAGAAGCTTTGCTCAGCAACAGGTGCAGCACCAAAGAGATAGGTAATCACCCAACGATAGCGCAAATAGTTCTGAGCCAGCTTAAGATAGAGGGCGTTTTTGAAAGTAATTATATCAATCTGGTCACTTTCTTGGAATAGGGCCTCAACCAAATCTTTCCCTAGTTCCATATTATAGTGGATACCTGAGATAGCTTGTAGTTTAGTTCCGTATTTTTCGGCCAGGTAGTTACGATAATGGCGTTCAAATTCATTTTCCAGTTGGGCAACTTGGATTTCTTGGGCCTTGATACGAGGAGGCATGGACAAGGGCCAGAGAAGTTCATCTTTACTGATGGAACGTCCAGCTACATCGGTAATGGCTCCAAGAAATCGACGAGCCTCAGTGGTAGATTTAGCAACTGGTGTGATGAGTTCCATCTGAAATTCACAAAAATCTGTTTGAATATAAGGGTGGAAACTTCGAGCTCCTAGGCAGGAAGGGTGAGGCGTATGTGCTAATTTTCCCTGTCTATCGACACGAAGACTTTCGCGTTCAATTCCAAAGTTAGCTTGAAGGATAGGGCTAGTAGGCTCCAGCTTTTGAAGCAGTTGATTTATAGTCATAGAGTCACCTTTTCATCTAATGTTAGTGATAGTCTATTATAAATAGGAGAAGAAAACAACTTTCTGCTACGGTTAAGGGGAATTTCCGAATGTTTTAGATAAGAATTCTTAAAACCAGTTGCTTTTTAGCTCTATTATATACAAAAATTGTAAAATACCCACCGATTTTTATGTAAAATGTTATTTCTCTTGCAATTTAAATCAAATTAGCCTATACTAATGACGTATATATAAGAACGAAAGAATCCCTAGGGTCTGCCCTCAGGGGCTTTTGTATGCTCTCAAAAGGGTATAACCGTTCTTTTATAGATAAAGGATGGGCGTTAAGAGTAGCTTTCCGACAGTATGCTCTGCTCAAAAATGATGCTTTCACCGTGATGGATTACAGGACTAGCTTATATCTATCAATGCCTGAAACACGCTCTGCTCAGGGCAGGCGATATTTTTCGCCGTGATGATATTCCTGTAACTGCAGAAGCAGTTATAGGAAGCGGAGTTATCGAGACTTTGGCTCAAAACTTAGCTATGAGATTCCGAAGGAAGCTGCTAGCGTCCAAAGCCACTTAAGAAGAATATCAAAAAAAGAAAAAGAATAAAAAACGGAGGTAATTATGTTTCAAACCCTTATCCCCCAGATAAAGGAATACAAGAAACCCTCAATCCTAGCGTCCCTCTTTATGACACTAGAAGTCATGTTTGAGATTTCCATTCCCTTTGTCATGGCTAATCTTTTGGACAAAGGAGTCCAGCAATCCAACATGTCTAACATTTGGCTCTACGGTGGCCTCATGCTGGTCTGCGCCTTTCTATCACTATTCTGCGGCATGCAGTCGGCTCGCTATGCAGCTTTTGCCTCTGCTGGATTTGCCAAGAATCTACGTCAGGCCATTTTCAAAAAGGTTCAAACTTTCTCTTTTGAAAATATCGATAAGTTCTCAGCTGGTGGTTTGGTGACACGTATGATGACTGATGTTACCAACGTGCAGAACTCTTATCAGATGATTATCCGTGTCTGTGTGCGTGCACCACTTAACCTGATTTTTGCTATTGCAGCAAGTTTCCTGATTAATGGCGAAATGGCTTGGATTTTCGTTGGGGTAACGATCTTCCTTGGTTTGGTTTTGGCCATTATTACCAAAATCGTATATCCTCTTTTTACTCAAGTATTTGAGGCTTATGACAACCTTAACAACAGTATCAAGGAAAATATCACCAACATGCGTGTGGTGAAATCCTATGTTAAAGAGCAGGAAGAGACTGACAAATTTAAGAAGGCCTCACGTCGTATTTACAAGATGTTCATGCGTGCCATTCGTGTAGTTATCATGTCTAACCCAGCTATGATGTTGTCTATGTATGCGTCCTTCCTTATGATTTCCTGGTTTGGTGCCCATCTCATCGTTGGTGGTAGCTTAACTACAGGGGAATTGACTTCGATGTTCAGTTACACCATGACCATCCTCATGTCACTCATGATGTTCATGATGATCTTTGTCATGTTGTCTATCTCTACAGCATCTGTTGAACGTATTGATGAAGTTCTTAGCACTGAAGCCACCATTGTTTCACCTGAAAATGGTTTAACAGAAGTTGCAGATGGTTCTATCAGCTTTGATCATGTGGATTTCTCATACACGGATGAAAATGGTGACAAGACCCATGTCCTCAAAGATATCACTTTGGATATTAAGTCTGGTGAAGTTATTGGTATCCTTGGTGGAACGGGTTCGGGTAAATCAAGCTTGGTTCAGCTGATTCCTCGCCTTTATGATGTGGAAGAAGGTCAGGTTAGGGTTGCTGGGCATGATGTTAAGGACTATGATTTGGATAGCTTACGTAAGCAAGTTGCCATGGTCCTTCAAACCAATGTCCTTTTCTCAGGAACCATTAAAGAAAATATGCGTTGGGGAAATAAACAGGCAACAGATGAGGAAATCATTGAAGCTTGTAAGATTGCCCAAGCTGATGAATTTATCCAAGAGTTTAAGGATGGCTATGATACCAAGATTGAACGTGGTGGAGCCAATGTCTCAGGGGGACAACGTCAACGTCTTTGTATCGCACGTGCCCTTCTCATGAATCCGAAAATCTTGATTTTGGATGATTCGACATCGGCAGTCGATACCAAGACAGATCGTTTGATTCGTCAAGGTTTCGCGTCGAGTCTCAAGGAAACAACTAAGATTATCATCGGCCAACGTATTTCATCTATCCAAGATGCAGACCGTATCCTCGTTATGAATGATGGCCGTATCGATGCTATTGGTACTCATGACGACTTGGTGGCTAATAATGCTATCTATCGTGAGGTTTACAAGATGCAAACACAAGGGAAAGGAGTAGCAGATGCAGAATAAGAAAAAAGCTAATTGGGGCTCTCTAGCACGTCTTCTACGCTTTTTGTGGCAAGACTACAAACTTTCACTTAGTATTGCCTTTGTCCTCATTGTTGTTGCTTCTTTGGCAACGGTTAATTTGACGGCTTCGATTCAGTCCTTGGTGGACGTTTACGTTCAACCCATGCTCAAATCTGGTAGTCATGATTTTGGGCCACTGTTACGTTTCTTGACGTCAGTTGGGGTCTTTTGTCTTATCGGTGTGGTTGCCAACTATGTGGCCTCCCTCCTCATGGCGACGATTTCACAAGATTCCCTGCGTTCCCTTCGTAATCAGCTTTTTGCTCGTATGCAAAAGCTTCCGATTCGCTACTTTGATGCTCACCAACACGGTGACATCATGTCTATTTACACCAACGATATCGATGCCCTCCGTCAAGCTGTCGAGCAATCTATTCCGCAGTTGTTACAAACGGCCATTACCCTTATCGGGGTGACTGTAACCATGCTTACGGTTAGTCCCCTTCTCTTTATCGTGGTTCTAATCATGGTAGGCATCATGTTTATGGTCATCAAAAATGTATCAGCTAAATCAGGTCGTTACTTCGGTGAACAACAAAAGAACCTAGGGATTGAGAATGGTTTTATCGAAGAAATGATGTCAGGTCAAAAGGTAGTCAAGGCCTTCGTCCACGAAGAAAAAAGTATGGCTGACTTTGACAAGATTAATGAACAACTCTTTGAATCGTCATATTTAGCCAATCGCTATGCCAATGTTCTCATGCCAATTCTTGGGAACTTAGGAAATGTTTCCTTTGTTTTAACTGCCTTGGTCGGTGGGGTATTTGCTCTAAATGGTGTCGGTAGCTTGACTATCGGTGGTCTCATGGCCTTCCTACAATTGAACCGTTCCTTCAACGGCCCAATTACTCAGGTTTCTCAACAACTTAACTTTGTCCTTATGGCCCTTGCTGGTGCTGACCGTATCTTTGACCTTTTGGATGAAGCAGAAGAAGTTGACCAAGGTAAGGTCACTTTGGTCAACTACGAATTGGTAGACGGTCAGATGGTTGTGACAGACAAGAAAACCAACCACTGGGCTTGGAAGCACCCACGTCCAAATGGTGACTACGAGTTGGTCGGAAATGTGGTCTTCCAAGACGTTGATTTCTCTTACGATGGTAAGAAACAAATTCTTCATGGCGTTAACCTCTATGCAGACAAGGGGCAAAAGGTAGCCTTTGTCGGTGCGACAGGTGCTGGTAAGACGACGATTACCAATTTGATTAACCGTTTTTACGATATCCAATCTGGTGTGATTACTTATGATGGTATCGATGTGAAGCTGATTGAAAAAGATTCTCTTCGCCGATCACTTGGTATCGTGCTTCAGGATACCCATCTCTTTACAGGGACTATCGCTGAAAATATTGCCTACGGCCGTGCGGATGCGACTCGTGAAGAAATTCTTGAAGCTGCTCGTATTGCTAACGTGGATTCCTTTGTTCAACATCTGGACAATGGTTACGACACTGTTCTTACAGACGATGGTGCAGGCTTGTCTAATGGGCAACGTCAGCTGATTGCCATTGCGCGTGCTGCCCTTGCTAATGCACCGGTTCTCATCCTTGATGAAGCGACATCCTCTATTGACTCTCGTACCGAAAAAATGGTCCAAGAGGGGATGGACCGACTTATGGAAGGACGTACGGTCTTTGTTATCGCCCACCGTCTTTCAACCATCGTTAACTCTGACGTTATCATGGTTATGGACCACGGACGTATCATTGAACGTGGTGACCATGACAGCCTTATGGAACAAGGTGGTACTTACTACCGACTTTATACTGGTGGTCTTGAAATTGATTAACATTAAAAGAACTCAGGCTTTGCCTGAGTTTTTTTGCATATGAAGAAGATGTTTCTTTTGAGACTTTTCTTGTAAAAACGATAGATTTGATATCTTAAATCTCAACTTCTTTTAAACCGTGTGAGTCCAGGCGATAAATCTTTTGGCAGACTTGTCTGAGGTAGTTGACATCATGTGAGACTGTCAGAATGGCACCTGGATAGTTCTCGAAGAGCTGTCGGACTTGGGGTTGTGAGGTGGGTGAAAAATTTCTGGTTGGTTCATCTAAGATAAGGAGCTGAGGGCTTTCTAAGACCAGGTGTAGCAGGAGTAGTTTTCCTTTCTGTCCTCCAGATAAATCAGAAATGGCATGGCTCATTTCATCATGACTAAAGTTGAGGTTGGCGAGATGGGAACTTATGATTTCTCTCTCAGTTTTGTCGCCTGTCTTACTTAAAAACGCTATCGGTGACAAATCATTTTGCAAGATAGTATCGTAATGTTGAGGCATGTAGCCAATAGTCAGGTCTGTCTTCTTGCTAAGTTCTTGGTAGAGAAAGTGTAAGAGAGTGGATTTACCACAGCCGTTATCTCCAACAATACCAATTTTTTCTTGCCCTTTCAAAGAAAGTTTGAGATGGTCAATGGTCAGGTGAGGAGCGATGTTTATCTGCTTTTTATCCAGATTTAAGAGATATTTTCCCTGAGGTAGAGGAGTGATATGAGAGAAGAATAGTTCAATACTGTCTTCTTTATCAGGCATTTGTGTCATATCTTGGGCAAGGCGGTCGTAGCGTTTTTCTTGCGAGAGGACTGCTTTCATCTTTTTGGCAACCAATCGTCCTTGCGTGCTATCATGCGTATTACGTAGGGTAGTTTGGACATTTTGTTTGATACGGCGATGCTTGGCCATGGCTTTGTCATAGGCTTTTTTCTCGGTTTTCGCTTGCTGCATTTGTTGCTGGAAGGCATCAGTGCGTTGCTGGCTATAGTTATCATAGTCGAGGTGCTCCACACTAGTCCTTGCCTGACGGCGACGTTTAAGGAGTTCCAGATGGATAATGGTATCTGCTGTCTGGCTTAGTAGGTCCTCGTCATGTGAGATATAGATTATGGTTTGATCAGAATGTTTGATAAAATTTTTTAGCCAAGTCATAGTAGTCAAGTCCATATCGTTTGAGGGCTCATCAAGAAAAATGATGTCGTGGGGATGGGCTAATTCTCGGATGAGTTGAATTTTGAGTTTCTCGCCACCTGAAAGAGAGGAGATAAGCTGACCGCTAGCAAAACGATCACTATCAAAATGAAGTTCATCAGCCATACGATAGAGGGTAGCATAGTCTAGGTCATAAGTATCCGCAAAGAAGTAGTCGTTAAGGGTTAGGGATTGTAAGTCATCCGAAATCTGTTGAGGAATATAGACCTGTGGGCTATCTGGTTTATTAATAGTTCCCTCGTAAGAAAGATGGTCAAAATGTGCTTTAGGATTGACAAGAAGGGTAAGGAGACTTGACTTTCCATTGCCTTCTTCCCCAATGATGGCGACTTTTTCACCAGTAGCTATCGTTAGATTTAAGTCATGAACGAGTTCACGCAAATCTTTGGTATGGGTAATAGTTAGATGTTGAATCTGTATCATAGGACCTCCTAGGTCTGAGTGCTTGTTGATAGTGTTTCATGGGTAGTACAGTTTTTACTTCAAACAATATCAAAGGTCAAAAAACAGTCCTACCTTATAAGATAGAACCGTCTTGAATCTAGCTAAAAAGCCCTCTAGGAGATAGTGATGGTGTGGATGCAAAAAAAACACAGATACCACCAATAAATTTTCTATAGAAAAAGAGCGCAAAAAAGACATGAAAACAATCTATCAAATAAAGCAGGTTTATTGTGAATAGACTTAGTTGTTCATGTCTCCATTTACCTCCGAATGTTACTTTCCTTGATTGTACGCTGTCCGAGAGATTTTGTCAAATGAAAATAAAATATCCAGTCCTATTAGACCGCCGATGCACCTTATCAACAGTCTTCACCTATGCTATACTAGAATCAGTACTAAAATGGAGATTATTTATGGAAAATAAGTTTGTAAAGAAACCAACACCTAAGGGGGATAAGTCCACAAGAATTGTTTTTATAGGTCTCTTAGTGGCATTGCTTTTTATAATCGCAGGGACAGCTATCTTCTTTGCTGTGAATAGTAGCAGTAAGGCTACCAAAGGTTTAGCTGCATCCAGTAAGTCGAGTACGACTGTCTATTCCGGCAGCAATGCAGAAGACCCCTTGTTCAAAATTACCCTGAAAACCTTCGGAGATAATAAGGAATTTTTACTTGTGACACCAAATCCTGGTCATGATAGAAACATGTTTAACATTGTGGGGGTAGCTGGTCAATACTTAGTCACTCAGGAGTACAAGGGGGGTGAATCTGGTAAGAAAAATGCCAAGGGTGAGACACTTTATAAGTATGACTACTTTAATATCTATATGTATGACACGGAAAAACCAAATCAAAAACCTAAACAAATTGACCTCTTGAAATTGGCTAAAAAAGCTGGGGATGAAGATTATTTAAATCAGGCAAGTCTAAGGCTTTTCATGCTTAATGAGCAAGCTTACTTACAAATGCCTTTTGGTGCGTCATCAGCGGATTTTGCTTCTAATAAAAAATACCTCAATCTCAAAACGCAAAAGATTGAGGAAATGAATATTCCAGCTAACTCGAATACTTTGGACTCGGAATTGGATTATGCCAATGTTGATATGCGTAAGACTTTAGAGCCTTTTGGACTTGAGATGTGGCCAGATGCAACTAATGGTAAGGATCTAGATTATCCAAGAGAAACACCAATTGCGAGTCTGCCTGCTCTTTATTACATTTCTGAAAAAGACAGAAGCCTCAATATGGATAGTACCAACTTTGCCAAAGAGCATAAGGATGCTTATGAATCGATTAAGACCAAACATGCTAGGATCTACACCATTCCAAGCAAGGTTAACAATGAAACCTGGTTCAATACCTTACTCCATTGGGTGGCACCTGAAGGCCAGGATGCCTACGAGTTACCGGTTAGGGCATTTAGACCGACTCAGGAAGAAGGGAAAGTCAAGTCCTACCAAGAATTGCAGACTTGGAATGACAACCATATCAGAAAAAAATAGAGGAACTTACCTCTGAAACCCATAAGACTATGAACCCAAGTCTATAATACTTGGGTTTTTTAGTGTTTTTGAAATGCTAATGGGAGACCTTAGTCGTGAAATGGGATTATTAAATTGTGTATCAATGGTTTATCGAGGGTGTTACAGAATCGGATGGTTTGTAATAAGAAGGTAAAAATTAGAATCAAAGTGAGGAAATCAGCCAATAAAATGAGTTAAATCCTCTCATAAGTCTAACATCTTCCGTGAAAATCATGAGAAAGTTAGGAATGAAAAGAAAATAAAATAGAAATTTGAAAACGGTATAAAGCAAATAAAATCAAGGGTTTTACACTTGTAAGAATAAAAAACGAGCAAAAGTTGTTGGTTGAATTGTCAGACAACTTGATTTTTTTTAAAAAAGTTGACTTAATCACTTGACCATAAATTGTCAGAATGTTAGAATGTAATAGAATCATGAGTTCAAGTATAGGATTCTTGTATACTCGTGACCTATAACTAACTATTTCATACAGAGGGAGACTTGAAATGAAAGACATTTTTAACAGACGCCAACGATTTTCATTGCGTAAATATTCGTTTGGTGTCGCTTCAGTCTTGCTAGGAACGGCACTCTTTGCTGCTCATACTGCACAGGCTGATGAAGTCACAGCACCTGATGCTTCTTCATCAAACCCAGGTTCATCAGTTGAGGGCGAGAGTTCTTCAGACCTGGTTGAGACGTCAACAGCATCAACAGCTCAAGCAGATCCTACTGCAGCTGTATCTTCAACTGAGGCAACTGCGTCAACATTTAACTTGACGCCAGAAGCTTCAACAACAGATAAGGCTACCGCAGAGGCAACTGACAAACAAGCTACAGAAACTGCAAAATCAGAAGCAGCTAAACCAGCATCAGAAGCAGCTAAACCTGCAGAAAACAAGGCTACATCAGAAGCAGCTAAACCAGCTACTGCAGCATCAACTGCAGCAGCTAGCGGTAAAGTTGAAACAACAGCTTCAACAACAGCCGCTGCAGCAACTCCAGCAGCAACAGCGGCAAACCGTACAGCAGCAACAACAGCTCCTGTAGCTGAAGAAACAGCAGCAGCTGAAACTGCGGCGGCAGCAACAAGTGTTAAGCCAAATGTTACAGCACGTGGTTATTCACGTTTTTATTCTGTAGGATCAGCAGCAAATCGTAGTGCAACACTTGACCGCGCTGCAACTGATATGACGAATGCTGGTGCTTTGGAAACAAGTGGTCGTAGTCGTAGTCGTAACCGTCGTGCCGCTACAGACCACAATAACGAGCCGGTTGCTGTAGCAACTTTCCTAAAAGACGGTGAAGTTGCTACACCTGAGATGACGGATCCAAATGGTGCAAGTGTTGCATCTCAAACTGTACCAGCTGGATACCAAGCTAAAGAAGGCGACTTCTATACTTATGCTATTTGGGATCTTACTAAGTTCAATGAACGTTATGGTACAACATATTATGCGCGTGCCTATAAGAGATTTGATGACTCTACCGATACAACTGTTGAATTGATCAACAAAAATACTGGTGCTGTAGTTGAAACAAGAACGATTACCGCTTCTAGTGGGGTTCAAAAGTTCACGACTACTACAGCAGCGTCTAATAGCCAATTAACTTTCCAAGTAGATTATAAAGCTGGGACTGCCCCAACTGGTAAAAAAGCAGAACCATTTATTCAAAATGGTTATGCAGTTGGAAAGAGTATCACAGACTTAGTAGCTAGTGGACACCAACTTACACCAGCTGAGCAAGCACTTTATACTGCGGTTTATAACGCTCGTACTACAACAGATATTTTAAACGTTGTTGAACCAGCTTACAATGGTCGTACAATTACCGATTCAACCGCTAAAATACCAGTAACAATCAATAAAACAACTTACTATAAAGTAGTTGATAAAAACAACCCAACATTTAACGCCAATAAAACAGATAAAACTGTTCAAGATTATAAAGAAAATGGTAATGAAGTTGAGTTAGCTAGATACACTCTTAAAGCTGAAGAAGGGCAACGTTTCACAGCATCTGGCGAACGTCAATTTGATGGCTACAAACTTTATCAAACTGCTGACGCAAATGATCAATCAGGTACTGTAAGTCGTCCTTACACCGTTGGTACGAAATTCATGGATGCGGACCGTTACGGTATCAAACGTATCAAAGAAGTTGTTGGAGAAGACGGTTCAGTCGTTATTCGTGTTTACTTGCTAGATCCAAGACAACAAAGCAAACGTTCTGATGGTTCATTAAGTACCGATGGCTATATGTTGCTAGCAGAAACTAAGCCAATTAAACCAGGTGAATGGAATTCACAGGACTTAGTTGTTAAAAAATCACCTCTTAGAACAATTTCATATACTGAAACTAATGAAAAAACAGGTGCAGTTACACAATATCCTAACGGTAAAGAAGTTGAATTTGACTTCCAAAAAGCTTCAGGATATACACCATATCATACTGTATTCGTACCATTCTTAGGAGATGGAATTGGACACGGTTCAGCTAACTCACAATTGGAACGTGGGGTAGGAGGTATCGGTACCAACGTTGACTTGCTCAACACTTTGACACCGTACAAACAACCTATTTACTACTATGTGAAACAAGAACCAGTTGAAGTCACTCCAGAAGTTGAAAAACAACTTGAAGGACGTGTATTAAAAGATGGCGAGTTCACATTCAAGTTAACAGAAGAGAAAAGCAGTTCTGATAAACACGAAGAAACTGTTACTAACAAGGACGGCAAAGCGACATTTAGCAAGCTTACCTTTACTAAAGCTGGCACATATAAATACAAAATCACTGAACAAAAGGGTTCTGATACAAACATTGACTACGATGCAATGACTGTTACTATGACTGTTAATGTAACGGAGAACGCTCAAGGTGATTTACAAGCTTCAGTTAAATACAGTGCTGAAGGTGGATTCAAATCAAGTGCTGATGATAAGATCTTCAACAACTATGTTGTAGCTCCAGTTAAAACTAAGTTTGACTTCAGTAAAGCTCTTGCAGGTCGTACTCTTAAAGATGGTGAATTCAGTTTCCAATTGAAAGATGCCAACGGAACTGTTCTTCAAACTAAGACTAACAATGCTAGTGGTGTGATCGCCTTTGACGATTTGACATTCACAAATGAACAAGTTGGTACTCACAAGTACACTGTTGAAGAAGTTCGTGGTTCTGAAGCTGGTATGCAATATGACCCAATGAAAGCTGAAGTAACAATCACTGTTACTAAGGAAGGTCACGTTCTTAAAGCAACAAACACTCTTCCATCAGATACAGAGTTCAACAATACATTCACTCCTGCTGCAACACAAGCTCAATTCAAGTTTACTAAGAAACTTGAAGGTAAAGAGCTTACTAAGGATGCCTTCACATTTGAATTGCTTGAAAATGGTAAAGTAATCCAAACTAAGAAAAATGCGGCTGACGGAACAATCCAATTCGACGCTATTTCTTACGATAAAGAAGGTTCTCACACTTACACTGTACGTGAAGTAGCTGGAACAGATACCAACATTGATTACGATGATATGAATGCAGTTGTAACTGTTAATGTCACAAAAGACGCTCAAACAGGTCTTTTGAACGCTGCAGTTACTATGCCAGCTGATACTGAGTTCAATAACTTTGCTGTTGCACCAGTTAAGACTCGTTTTGACTTCAGTAAAGCTCTTGCAGGTCGTGCTCTTAAAGATGGTGAATTTAGCTTCGTATTGAAAGATGCCAACGGAACTGTTCTTCAAACTAAGACTAACAATGCTAATGGTGTTATCGCTTTTGACGATTTGACATTCACAAACGCACAAGTTGGTACTCACAAGTACACTGTTGAAGAA
>NZ_KV832034.1:0-3264 GCF_001837325.1 Streptococcus sp. HMSC065H07 | reverse complement strand
TGCAATATGACCCAATGAAAGCTGAAGTAACAATTACTGTTACTAAAGATGGTCATGTTCTTAAAGCTGTTAATACACTTCCAGCCGACAAAGAATTCAACAATACATTCACTTCATCTCCAACACAAGCACAATTCCGCTTCACAAAACGTTTGGAAGGTAAGACTCTTGAAGCAAATGCCTTCACCTTCGAATTGCTTGAAAACGGCAATGTGATCCAAACTAAGAAGAATGCGGCTGATGGTTCAATCCAATTTGATTCAATCTCATATGCAACTGAAGGTACGCACACTTACACTGTACGTGAAGTAGCTGGAACAGATACAAACATTGATTATGATTCAATGAACGCAGTTGTAACTGTCAATGTCACAAAAGACGCTCAAACAGGTCTTTTGAACGCTGCAGTTACAATGCCTGAAGACACTGAGTTCAACAACTATGTAGTTGCTCCAGTTGTAACTAAGTTCGACTTTACTAAGAAATTGGCAGGTCGTGAACTTAAAGCAGGTGAATTCAGCTTCGTATTGAAAGATTCTACAGGTGCAGTAGTTGAAACAGTTAAAAATGATGCTGCTGGTAATGTTTCATTCTCTAACTTGTCATTCGACAACACTAAAGTAGGTACTCATACTTATACAGTAGAAGAAGTTATCCCAGCCAACAAAGAGTTTGGTATGACTTACGATAAGATGAAAGCTACTGTTACAGTTGAAGTTGCTAAGAACGGTCATTCATTGACTACGGTTACAAACGTATCTTCAACTGGTGGGGTTGATGCCAACGGTAATGCTACTGACGGTACTGCCGATAAAGAATTCAACAACAAAGTCACTCCTCCAGAAACTCCTGAATTCCAACCAGAAAAATTTGTCGTTTCTAAAGAGAAATATGACATTACTGGTGACAAGTTGATGGATGACGACGATGATGTACCTGGTAACGAGTACACAGCAACAAATGAGAATCCATATGTTGATGGTGTTAAAAACAACGAACCAGAAAACTTGAATACTAAGACTGTTGAACGCGGTTCTAAATTGGTATACCAAGTATGGCTTGATACTACTAAATTCACAGAAGCTAACAACATCCAATACGTTGGTGTATCTGATACATACGATGCAGAAAAATTGGACGTTAACGCTGCTGACATCAAAGCATACGATTCAGTAACTGGTGCAGACGTGACTGCTAAATTCGTCATCAAAGTTGAAAATGGCACAATCACTGCAACTTCTAAAGATGAATTTATCAAAGATAAAGTAAACAATCCTGTTATCGATACTACTAAATTCGCCTTTGGACGTTACTATAAATTTGATATCCCAGCAACTGTTAAAGAATCTGTTAAAGCTGGTGCTGATATTGAAAATAAAGCCAACCAAACAGTTCACGTTTACAACCCAGTAAGCAAGACAGTTGAAAAACCTGAAAAACCAACACAAAAACGTGTTAACAGCGTTCCAGTTCCAGTGGAAATGAACTTCACTAAACGTTTGGAAGGTCGTGAACTTCAAGCTAACGAATTCGAATTCGTATTGAAGAAAGACGGCGTTGAAGTTGAACGCGTGAAGAACGACGCTGCTGGTAAGATTGTCTTCGAGACTCTTAAATTTGGTCGCGATGATCTTGGTAAGACTTACAACTACACAGTTGAAGAAACTCCTGGTACAGATACAACTGTCAAATACGACACAATGGTTGCCACTGTTAAAGTTGTTGTTTCACACGACGGTACAGCTAAAGCAATCGTTGCCAACGTAACAGATGCTGCTGATAAAGAATTCAACAACCGTGTAACACCACCAGAAGAACCTAAGTTCCAACCAGAGAAATACGTTGTTTCTAAAGCGAAATTCGATATCACTGGTACTAAACTCGTTGATGATGATTCTGAATTGACAGATAAATATGGTGAAACAAACACAAACCCATATGTCGATAATACAAACAACAACGAAGAAGAAAACTTAAATACTAAGACAGTTGAACGTGGTCAAAAACTTTACTACCAAGTATGGTTGGATACAACTAAGTTTGACGCAAATAACAAAGATAACATCCAAACAGTAGGTATCACAGATAACTACGACAAGGATAAATTGACTGTTAATGCTTCAGATATCAAGGTTTACGATTCAGTTACTGGTGCAGATGTTACGACTAAATTCGATATCGCTGATAACAATGGTGTTCTGACAGCTAACCTGAAAGCAGGCTTCACGAAGTCACTTGGCGACGCTGAAAACACACAAATCATTGATACAACTAAGTTTGAATTTGGACGCTACTATAAATTTGATATTCCAGCAACAGTGAAAGACGATGTTGTAGCTGGTGCAGATATCGAAAACAAAGCAGCCCAAGTTGTTAACTACTACAACCCAGTAAGCAAGACAGTTGAAAAACCAAACAAACCAACTGAAAAACGTGTAAACAGTGTTCCAATCTCAGTAGAATTCAACTTCACTAAGAAATTGGAAGGTCGTGACCTTAAAGCTGGCGAATTCACATTCGAGTTGAAAGATAGCGACAATGTTGTGATTGCAACTGCAACCAACGATGCAGCTGGTAAGATCAAATTCTCTCCAGTAGAGTACACAAATAAAGCTGGTAAAACTGTTACAGCCCTTAAATACCAGAAGGGTCAAGAAGGTACTTACAAGTACACTGTAACAGAGGTTAAGGGTACTGATGCAACTGTCACTTACGATGAAATGGCTGCTGTTGTAACTGTTACTGTTTCCCATGATGGTACAGCGAAAGCCTTGATCACAAACGTGACAGACCCTGCGGATAAAGAATTTAACAACCGTGTGACTCCTCCAGAAGAACCTAAGTTCCAACCAGAGAAATACGTTGTTTCTGAAGAGAAATTCGATATCACTGGTGACAAGCTCGTTGATGATGATAAAGAGTTGGCAGACAAGTACGCAGACACAAATGCGAACCCATATGCGGACGATGCCTCAAACAACGAAAAACAAAACTTGAATACCAAGACTGTTAACCGTGGCGACAAGTTGGTTTACCAAGTATGGTTGGATACAACTAAATTTGACGCAAACAACAAAGATAACATCCAAACAGTTGGTATCTCAGATGACTTCGACGAAACTAAGTTGGAACTTGACGCTACTAAGATTAAAGCGTATGACTCTGTAACAGGAGACGATGTAACTTCTAAATTTGATATCACTGTTAACAATGGTGTGATCACAGCTAACCTTAAAGATGGCTTCACTAAGTCACTTGGCGATG
>NZ_KV832033.1:0-275 GCF_001837325.1 Streptococcus sp. HMSC065H07 | reverse complement strand
TCACTCTTTGGTGTTTCTGATGCCGAAGTTTCGGAAACTACTTCACTATTGGATGCTTCAGAGACTGGAGTACTTGAATCTGCTTCACTCTTTGGTGTTTCTGATTCTGAAGTCTCGGATACCACTTCACTAGTTGATGCTTCAGAAACTGGGGTACTTGATCCTGCTTCACTCTTCGGTGTTTCTGATGCTGAAGTCTCAGATGCCACTTCACTGTTTGATGCTTCGGAAACTGGGGTGCTTGATCCTGCTTCACTCTTTGGTGTTTCTGATGC
>NZ_KV832032.1:0-53564 GCF_001837325.1 Streptococcus sp. HMSC065H07 | reverse complement strand
GCTTTTCGTCACCCACTACAGTTGACAAAGAGCCTTTATTAAGTAATGCTACTTAAACTGACTAGGAGCCCCTGTATAACCTGCCCAATCCTTACTATAAAAGCGGTCGTTCAAGTTATAGTTAGGTGCGGGTGTTGGATTACTTACAAATGGATCAACAGCCTTGTCAAAGGCCACCCAACCTTTCCATCCCATATGAATGGTATCTTGCATGAAGTAAGGTTGATCTCCATCTTTTGAGAAGTCAGCAATATTGGTGAAGCCTTGACTTTCCAATTGATAACGGATTTTAGAAACCGTAGCATCATACATTTCCTGACTTAGTCCCGTATAAGCCATCCACTTGCTATTAACAGGTGGGATAACAAAGATAACATTAGTATTTGACTTAGCAAATTGATTTAACACCAACTGTAGGTCACCATATTCTTGTGAAACTTCATACGAAAGATTCTTTTGGAAACCTTTAAGTTTACCAATCTTTTTAGCCAAACGTTTCTTATAGAAACGGTCATCGATACCAAAGTCGTTTGACTTGGTATGAGCTTCTGCATCTCTTACGGCAACCTGGTCAAGTGCCTCGTAAGAGAACTTGTCTGGCAACTCTTTAAGATAAGGAAGAACCTTCTTGTCGTAATTTGCATTATTTGATGCTGCAAAAGGACTGAACAAGGCATCTTCTCGCTTATTAAGCTCTGCCATAAATTGAATATAAGTCTTATCAAGAGAATTTAAATCTTGCCCATTAGCCACTTTAGAAAGTTGAGATTTCATAGTAATCTCAGGTTTCATCTCTAAGATGCGCTGAGCTGCATACTGAGAATTTGCATCCGTCTGATTTTGACTTAAGAAACTACTAAGTTGGTCGTTATTGTAGAACTGCTGGAAAGCCGCAGAATTGTAACCTTTTTTAGTAAACCACTGTGGTGACAAGACATAGACTGCTGTCCCATTTTTCAATTCGGGAAGCATTTGTTGCATTCCCAAATATTGGTTTAGAGAGGCAGCCCCACGTTGTCCAATAAAATATGGGCGATAGTTACGGTCGTATTTTTCAGCTAAAACAGCTGGATGAAGGGCATCAAAACGCAACCACTCACTAGACCCAAAGAAAGGGACAAATCGATGATTCTTATCAGAAAGAGCTGTCGTCTTATTAATACGGCTCTTAAAGTTCTCAGTTGTCAAGGTTACTGCGTTACGTTTTTCAACCTCATAATTATGTTTTCTGCCTTGAGGGTAGGAAAAAATAACTACTACTACCAAGACTAAGGCACAGATTATAGGGCCAAAAATTTGCCATAAACGCTTAAGCATTGCGAAGCTCCGTTACCCCTTCAACAATCTTATTAGCTGTGTTCCAGTCATCACGACCAAATTCTGAAACTGGCACACGAATATCGAAACGTGATTCCAATTCAACGATAAGCTCAACTGTTCCCATAGAGTCGAGAACACCAGCATCGAAAAGGTCTTCATCCATCATGTCTGAAACATCTTCCATGAAGAGTTCATCAATAATTTCAATAACTTCTGATTTTACATCCATTTTTATAATTCCTTTACTTATTTTTTAGTGAACCAAAGGTCATTCAAGAATCCAGAGAAAATCAAGAATGACAACATAACAGTGTTAAATGTAATAAAGATTCCCAAAGCCTTCGTCCATTTATTTTCAGGAAGTGGCTCAAGACCAGCTTTCTTACGTTCTTTATTAATGGTCTTCTTCTTACGTAACCATGCATCATTAATTCCTAGACCAATACCATGGAAAATACCATAAGCAATGTAGTACCAGGTAACTCCATGCCAGAATCCCATAACCATCATATTAATGACATAGGCAACATTTGATGTCGTGTTACGGTTTTTGAAAACCTTGTTACGCATCAAAACCATAACCAAACGCATAAAGACAAAGTCACGGAACCAGAAAGACAAGCTCATATGCCAACGATTCCAAAATTCTTTCAAGTCTCGTGAGATGAAAGGTTTGTCAAAGTTGATTGGGCTCTTAATCCCCATAAGGTTAGATGCTGCTAGGGCAAACATCGAGTAGCCTGCAAAGTCAAAGAAAAGATCAAAACCGAAAACATACATAACACCAAGTGTTGGTAAATTAAAGATACCACCTTGAGCTAAAGCTTGTGTTTTCAGTGAAGGTAAAAGCATACTTCCAAAAATTTGAGCCAAGACAAATTTATAGAGAAAACCGAGCATAATATACTTGACAGCTTGCTCCAACATATTCATCAACTCATCTCTCTCAGGAATCGCTTGGTAATCTTCGTTAAAGCGTTTGAAGCGATCAATAGGACCACTCGTAAAGGTTGGCATAAAGAGCATGAATCGGAGGAATTCTCCAAGTGTAAACTCTTTAAGGACACCATCCCGCATCTCGATAATCATACCAACTGATCGGAAGGTCAAGTAAGAAATACCAAGAAAGTTTAAAAGGGACTGAGTACCATTTATCGCAGGCTCTACCTTAACAAAAATCAAGGGAAGGACTACAAGAAATGAGTGTAAATAGAAAACCCATTTATTGTCCTTTTTACTGCGGTAATGTTTGTAGGAATAAACCCAGATGATTTGCCAAACGATATAGAAGAGTAAGGCTAGTAATTGGCTAGCATGTGTTCCTGTCAGAGCAAGAACAATAAAGGCTAGACTGACCAAACACTCATAAATTGCAAAACGCTTTTTAAAGAAGAGACCCACAAAGATTGGCAATAGAGCTAATCCAAGATAGATAAAATAGAAGGGATTACCGTAGGCTTCTAAATGGGGGAGCTGTTTCAAGAAGTCAATCATCGGTTGTTAACCTCACTGATAAGACCCTTGATATCGATTTTCCCATTTGGTGTTAAAGGCAAGCTCTCACGATAGAGGAACTTAGTAGGCATCATGTAAGACATCATGATATCTTCTAAGTCTGCCTTAATCGCCTTGGTGATATCAATTTCACGTTCAAACTGCTCACGAACACCATCCTTAAGAATCACATAAGCCAAGAGGTTCTGAACCTTATGGTCTTTATTGTAACGTGGCACAGCTACTGCTGAATCAATATACTTAGACTTATTAAGGTTTTGTGAAACATCCTCTAGCTCAATACGGAAACCATTAAATTTAATCTGGAAGTCCATACGACCACCGTAAAGAAGGAGACCTTCATCAGTCATCGTTCCTACATCACCAGTATGGTAAGCAGGAAGGCCATTAAACTCGAAGAAGGCTTCCGCAGTCTTTTCAGGATTGTTCATATATCCTTTTGAAACTGCTGGTCCTGATACGATGATTTCACCCTGTTGACCATTTGGAAGGATATTGCCATCCTCATCGATAATATAAGTCGGTGAATCTTCCTTGGTATAACCAATCGGCAAACGCTTAAGGTTAGCCAGCATCTCATCAGTTACTGCTACTGCTGATAAGGCGACAGTTGCTTCAGTTGGTCCGTAAGCATTGATAATACGTGCTTCTGGGAAACGTTGGCGAAGCTTTTGAGCAGTCTTGACAGTCAACTCTTCTCCGTCAAAATAGAAATGCGTAATTTCTGGCATCTTCTCTGAATTGAAGTCTTCAGACAACATTGCCATATCTGCAAAAGATGGTGTTGATGTCCAAATGGCAATTGGAAGTGAGAAGATCGTTTCAAAGAGCTTCTTGAAGTCCTGTGTAATAGCTGAAGGAAGAGCATAAAGTGTTCCTCCAAGTGCCAATGTAGGTGCCCAGTACATTACCGATAGGTCAAATGAATAAGGCGGTTGAGCCAGCATTTGTGGACGTTTTGGAGTCGCAAATTCCTTATCCGTAATCATCCAGTTGGTGAAACTAAGGAGATTATTGTGTGAAATTTGGACCCCTTTAGGCTTACCTGTAGTTCCTGATGTGAAGATGATGTAATAAGTATCATCCCCCTTAACAGGATGAGTCACTTCGTAGCTAGTCTTGCTTTCAAAAGCTGTTGTCACTTGATCCAATGTTAGAATTGGAGCTTGGACTTCCTCAAGTGGGAAGTCATTGATAGCAATAATCAGACTAGGCTCTGCTACTTCAACGATAGCCGTCACGCGCTCAAGAGCTGAGTGACTATCAATTGGAATATAAGCGTGACCAGATTTAGTCAAAGCGACAAAAGTTGCCAACATTTCATACTCTTGACCGCCATAAACCACAACAGGTGATTTTTCTGGAATATCAAGACTATCAATCTTGGCAGCTAGGCTATCCGAGTCAGCTTTTAAGTCACCGTAAGTGTGAACTTCCCCTAAAATATTGTAAACAGGAAAGTCAGGTTGTGATTGAGCAAACTGCTCAATCGTTTCGATCATATCTTTAATTTTTGTATTCGTCATTATTCTTCCTAAAATTCGTTATAGATAAAATTACCTTGACCTTGTCCTAGGTAATTGTAGAGATAAATTAGGGCCATAAAAATGGCGAAATAAAGCAAGGTTTGTCCTAAAAACACTAGGACGTTTTTATGTTTTAACATTCTAATTTTCGATACCTTTTTTTATATAATATCCTCTTTAGTTTACCATCTTATCAGTATTTTTTCCAATAAAAAAGAAAAAATAACTAAATTTCATTTCTTTTTCATTAATAAGCTTCCGTGATAAATGATTGGCTAAAATCATAAAAAACAGAGCTTAAAAGCTCTGTCGGATTTAACTATTTTGTGTCTTTTGGGCCGTCTGCATACGATAGTACATTCCCTTAGCTTGCATCAGTTGTTCATGGGTTCCGTGTTCAACGATATCTCCATTATTCATGACCAAAATAAGGTCCGCATTCTCTATGGTAGATAATCGATGGGCAATGATGAAACTTGTTCGACATTTCATTAATTTAGCGAAGGCCTCTTGAATGAGAAGCTCTGTACGAGTATCGATACTAGAAGTGGCTTCATCCAAAATTAAGATTTTAGGCACATTGACAAATATGCGAGCAATGGTCAAAAGCTGACGTTGTCCCTGAGAAAGGGATTGCCCCGCATCATTCAAGTAGGTGTCGTAGCCTTGAGGCAACTGCTGAATAAAGAAATCAGCATTGGCAGCCTTGGCCGCTGCTATGACTTCTTCACGACTGGCTTCTGGATTTCCATAGGCAATATTATCATGAATAGTGCCGACCTCAAGCCAAGTTTCCTGCAAAACCATCCCAATCTGTTTCCGAAGACTCTCACGAGTATAATCTGTAATAGGTCTACCGTCCAGTAGAATGTTCCCCTTATCCAAATCATAGAAACGCATAAGTAGGTTAATCAAGGTAGATTTCCCCGCTCCTGTTGGACCAACAATGGCAACAGTACTTGCGGCAGGGATATCAATGCTCAAATCCTTGATAAGAGGTTTATTAGGCAAATAGCCAAATTGGACATGGTCAAATTGAAAACGTCCCTGCACATCTGCTTCTTCCAAGACCGCCTTACCTGTTTCTGTTATTTCCTCTTCATCCAATATCATATAAAGGCGATCAGCACAGGCCAAAGCACTTTGAAGTTCAGATAGAACAGATGAGATATCATTAAAAGGTTTGGTATACTGGGTGACATAATTTAGGAAGGTAGTCAATTGTCCCACTGTAAAAGCGCCACCCGACATGATTCGATAAGCACCAACACCTGCAATGAGAGCATAGATTAGACTATTAACAAAACGTGTAGCTGGGTTAACCGCTGACGAATAAAAGATAGCACCCTGTGAATAATCAGCATACTTACCATTGACGTCTTTAAAACTCCTAACCATCTGGTCTTGAGCATTTAGACTCTGTACTAAAGCTTCTTGAGTCAGACTTTCCTCAATCAACTGAGTCTGCACACCTCGCCATTTAGTTTGATTGCGATAGAGTTGATAGCTCTTCTTTGCGATAAAACGTGCCACAAGCATTGACAGAGGCGTCATCACTAGAACTAAGAGCATCATGAACCAGTCCAAACGAGCCATGGTAATGATAATAACAAATATGGTCAAAAGCCCGACGAAAAATTGGTTAAAGACCATGAGAAGTCCGTTATTTAATTGGTCACTATCTGTAGTCACACGGCTAACCATATCTCCAGTTCCTTGACGGTCAAGGTAACTGAGAGGCATGGCATGAATTTTCAGCATTACTCTCTCACGTAAACTTTCACTATAAGAGTAAATCAAACGGTTATAAATTAAAGGATTTAGCCACTGGATCGCACTATTGGCTATGATAACTACAAGCATCTGCCATATTAATCGTGACATCAAAAGAACAGCATTCATCTTAAGAACAGCATCAACTGCATCACCAATTAAGATAGGTAAGTAAACCGTTAAGGCAACTTGAACAATGGTCCCAATAGTTGCTAAGGAAAAGAGGTAACGCTGGCTTAAGATATCTCTGCTTAAACGTTTAAGCGTCGATTTATTATTTCTAGCCTTCATCAGCGACCTCCTTTTGGTGTTGAGAATAATGAATGTCTTGATAGAGTTTATTAGTGTTAAGCAATGCTTCATGATTTCCCAAGCCAACTTGATGCCCCTTATCAAGCACCAAAATTTGATCAACTGCTTTTAGGCTATTTGTTCTTTGCGAAATAATAATCAAACTCGTTGATTTAAGATTGTCTCTGATAGCCGCTAGTAGGCGACTTTCAGTCAAGTAATCTAGGGCTGAGGTGGAGTCATCCAAAACCAAGAATGGTGCTGGTCTCATCAACGCACGCGCAATAGTCAAACGTTGACGTTGACCCCCCGAAAAATTACGGCCAAATGACTCAACTGGCTCATCTAAACCAAGGTCCTTATCCCTTACAAAATCAGCAGCCTGAGCCATGTCAAGAGCATGCCACAGTTCTTGCTCACTAGGTTCGTGATCAAGCCCTAATGACAAGTTTGAACGAATGGTTCCCCTAAATAACTCGGCTTTTTGCGGGACATAGGCAACCCAAGAACGCCACTCTTTAAGGTTTTTTGGTGATTTTTGATCTTTGAAAATAGCTAAAGAACCAATCTGAGGCTGATATAAGTTCATGATTAAGTTCACCAATGTCGATTTACCCGAACCTGTACCACCAATAATACCTAGTGACTGACCTTGAGTAAGACTGACATGAATCTCTTGGAGTGATGGCGAACTAGCCGTAGGATAGGTAAAGGTCATGTGGTCAATAGCAAGTCCTGTTTCCGACCAATCTGGCTTCCTGAGTGTTAAAGGTGCCTCAATATCCTCATCTTGGAGTTCAAAAATAGCTTGTACCCTTTTCGCCGAAATAAAGCTCTGGTTAAGATTGGTCAACATCATAGCCAATTTAAGAAGCTCCGTCAAAATTTGTAAGAGATAATTGACCAGAGCAATCAGCATCCCTTGAGACAAGAGCCCACCTTGAATTTGCAGATTTCCTTGCCAAAGGACAGCAATCAAAGTCATATTAACAACTAAGAAAGTCAAAGGACTAATGAGACTTGCTATCACACCTGTTTTTAGTTGCCACTTCTTCAGGTCTTTATTAACAGTCGTGAAGTTATCTAATTCACGCTCACTCTGACCAAAGGCACGAATAACCCTCATACCTTCAAGTTGTTGGCGCGTATTAGTAACAATTGACTCATTAATCACTCGAATCTTGGCATATAAAGGATTGACGATGCGACTAGCTAGTACAATAATAAGGGTCAATACCAAGACCATACCAAGAAACCAGAGGGTCAAGCGTGGACTGATTCGGAATGCCATAATAATGGCTCCTGTCACAATAATTGGTGCCCTCAAAAAGAGCCTCAAAAATTGATTTATCCCCGTTTGGATTTGAAAGGTATCACCAGTCAGGCGTGTTACCAAACTTGAAGTTCCAATCTCATCCCGCTTTTCCTTTGATAAACGCATGATTTTCGCATAGAGGTCATTAGTCAACACTCGCGCATAACCAACTGCTGCTCTTGATGAAAAATACTGTGCTGAAATAGCAACGACAACACCAATAACGGCAAGTCCAAATAAGACAAAAATCATCAAAAAGAGATGATTTTTGTCTTTATTTGGAATAGTTGTGTCGACAATTCCAGCAATGACTAGTGGGACCAAAAGTTCGAAACTGGCTTCGATTAATTTAAAAACGGGTCCCAGGATACTGTCTTTGACATATCCTTTAAAATAAACTAATAATGCTTTCATTTGTCTTTCCTTAAGAATGAAGTGTATCCTCTTAGAGACGAGAGAACATACGCATCAAAAAGAGGTTAAACTGCACTTCTTTGGCGTAATAAATATTTCCGCCATTTGTATAAAGCTTACCCCCACCATAATACATGGCAACAGGTTGATAATAAGTATAGGTTTCCTCACTAGTGTTTCCTAGACTTGGAGCAACGACATTTTTTGAATAAGCTTTTGCTAATTCGACGGTGTTAACTCCACCATTATCAGCCACATAATCGATATAGGCCTTACCAAAATTATAAGCTTGTACTGCTGTCCAAGGATCCACCTTATGGTGGGCAGCTTCTTCCAGATTTTCTGACAGCACCGTCACCCCTTGACGAATACTTTCTTTTCGATCTGTGATGGAGTTAGTCACCCCTGTAGAACTTTCACTGGACTGCATCACGTCATCTGTCTTCCCCTTGGTTTCTGTGTAGATCATAGCCAACACCAAATCGACATTGGTTGTATTATCGATGTCGTCTTCAGCCAAAACCTCCTTAACCATGGATTCATAGGTTAAGACATGTTGAATATTGGCATGGATTCGATAACATTGGATACCTATGATGAGGACTACGACAAAAACCGCCAGACGTCTTATCCATTTAAACATATTATTTATTGATGATATCCTCGATATTTTTGATGAGAATAGAGTAGGTGCCATCAGGATTTTGAATAAATTCAACACTATCAGCATCCTGATACACATTATTAGGCACGATTAACTCAATTCCGTTCGATAACGATAATTTTTGATTCTCCAATTTCTTAATTTGACGTGAATGGTCAATATCTGATACCGAAATAGGCTCAGGTATAGCCTCTTTGAGCTCATCAACGAAAGTCAAACGAGCTGTCAAATTATTATCAAAGAGCTGGTCTGCCAATTTTTCAGGTGATAACTCTTGGTCTTCTTCCAAATTATTGAAAATAGCAGATTTCATTTTTCCTTGGAAGTTAAAGTCATCCTGATTAAAATTCTCGGCAATCTTCTGGGCAGTATCTTCAACCATCTTAATCGATTTTTTGACAGATTGTTCAGGCTGGACTTGCAACAGATTTTCAGAGAAATAATTGGCAAAGCTTCCATTATGCTTGATTCGCTTTTCAATCAAATAATACTGCTTACTACTACGATTGATTACCAAAGCTTCATCAGGTGTCTGGGCCGCAGAAGGCAAATTATTTTGTGACAATTGAATAGGATGTTGGCTATCTCCCAAAGAATGAATCAAACTGTCCTTGAGAGCAATACGCAAGAAAGCAAAATACTCTTGCCCTTCTTTGTCAAACTGAATAAAGACCAAATCATTGGTCTTTTGATCTTCAGAAATGACAAATTCTTCCTTCCAAAGTTGGGCAATCTTAACTGAGCTTTCCATCAAATCATCTCCTAGATGACTAATGAAAACATTCTCTGCATCGAAAAAGCCACGTTTAGCCTCATCAGAGAAAACTTTAGAGAGTTTCTTTCTAAAATACTCATCTAAGCGTGGCGTTATTTCAAGAGGCCCTTCTGCTAAAACCAGCTCCGTATCATTTGGCGAAAACTGGTGAATGATAATGCGTTTAATATATAAATCTAACATATTTTTTAATAGAGTGGGAAAGCATCTGTAAGAGCTTTAACCTCTCCACGAATGCGTTCCAAAAC
This sequence comes from Streptococcus sp. HMSC065H07, assembly GCF_001837325.1. Classification (NCBI taxonomy): domain Bacteria; kingdom Bacillati; phylum Bacillota; class Bacilli; order Lactobacillales; family Streptococcaceae; genus Streptococcus; species Streptococcus sp. HMSC065H07. Next base: position 43,723 of record NZ_KV832032.1, on the reverse strand, counting down.
TTCAGGTTTATCGTGATTTTCCAAAGCTTCAACCATTAATTCAGCAATTTTACGGCTCTCAGCTTCACCCATACCACGACTTGTAATGGCTGGACTACCAACACGGATACCAGATGTCTTGAATGGAGACAATTGCTCGTAAGGAATACCATTCTTGTTCAAAGTAATATTAACTTCTTCAAGAACGTTTTGTGCAACCTTACCATTTTCAACAACTTTAGTCACATCAACCAAGAAGAGGTGATTGTTAGTTCCACCTGAGATAACACGGAAATCTGGATGTTGATTGAAAACGTCAGCCATGGCAGCTGCGTTCTTGATAACATTTTCCCCATATTCCTTAAAGGCAGGGTCAAGTGCTTCTTTAAGAGCAACAGCCTTAGCAGCAATAACGTGTTCCAATGGACCACCTTGCAAACCAGGGAAGACCGCAGAATTCAATTTCTTAGCGATATCTTCATCATCAGTCAAAATTAAACCACCGCGAGGACCACGAAGTGTCTTGTGAGTTGTTGTAGTGGTCACATGTGCATGAGGAACTGGACTTGGATGATGACCAGAGGCTACAAGACCTGCAATGTGAGCCATATCTACCATGAGGTAAGCACCTACAGCATCAGCAATTTCACGGAATTTAGCAAAATCAATAATACGTGAGTAAGCTGAAGCTCCAGCCACGATGAGTTTTGGTTGTACTTCTTTAGCTTGAGCCAGAATAGCATCGTAATCAAGGAGTTCAGTTTCCTTATCAACGTTGTATGCCACAAAGTTATAGGTCTTACCAGAGAAGCTAACTGGTGCACCATGTGTCAAGTGACCACCCGCTGACAAATCCATCCCCATAACCGTATCACCTGGTTGGATCAAAGACATGTAAACTGCTGCATTGGCTTGGCTACCTGAGTGAGGTTGCACGTTGGCAAATTTTGCTCCAAAAAGTTCTTTGGCACGCTCAATAGCAAGAGACTCGACCACATCAATCACGTCTGTACCACCATAGTAACGTTTACCTGGATAGCCTTCTGCGTACTTGTTAGTCAAGAGAGTTCCTTGAGCAGCCATTACTGCTTTAGATACCACGTTCTCAGAGGCAATCAACTCAATATTGTTTTGCTGACGTTCAGCCTCAGCATCGATGGCGTTCCATAGTTCAGCATCATAAGCTTTAAAATCATCTTTATCAAAAATCATAGAGGTCTCCTTTGAGGTCTAATGGGCTTTCAATCAACTCGCCCGCATATAGTCGAAAGTTATCTCACACTTTCATAGGTCTCTGTTAGTCATTTATTCTATGGTCAACTCTGGTAGAGTCGCCAATAGGTCTTCTTTTGTAATTTTCCCTTGTCTGAGAATCCTAGCAGGTAACACAGACAAGTCTAAAATCGTCGAATCTACCCCTAACAAGGCATCATCATCTTGATAGCCAGTCACCTGAAAATCAAATTGTACTCTAATATCGTCAAAATAACGACCACTAGCCTTCCCAGACTTATTGGCTGAGGGACCAATCAAAGGCCCTTCCGCTTGGATCAGCTCTCTAGTAACAGGATGGTCTGGCAAACGGAAGCCAACCGTCGCCAATCCTGAATTAATCCATCTGGGGACTTTATCATTAGCTTTTAAAATGATAGTCAAAGGTCCAGGCAAAAAAGCATCATAAATTTTTTTGAGATAGTCGGGCTGCTCTTTTGAATAAGACAGGATATCTTCATAAGAAGCGACATTCAAATTCATAGCTTTATCTCTAGGACGATTTTTCAGCTCATAGACATGGTTCACAGCACTCTCATCCATAGCCTTAGCAAATAGACCATAAACAGTCTCTGTGGGAAGGACAACTGCTCCACCGTCAGCCAAGATTTCTCTTAACACTTTATTACTTTTCATCATCCATCACGACCATTCTATCTTGCCCAAATTGGTCCTTAAGAACACGCACACGCTTATCTGGAAAATGTAGAGACAAGAGTTTCTTCAAATCACGGCCCTGCTTATAGCCAATTTCAAAGTAGAGCTTTCCTTTTGGAGTTAAATACTTATCTGCGTCCTCAATAATCTGTCTATAAATAGCAAGTCCCTCTTCATCAGCAAACAGAGCCATTTTGGGCTCGCTAGCCAAGACATTGGTACCAACTTCGTTCTTATCATTTTCAGAAATATAGGGAGGATTTGACACAATGATATCAAAACTACCAGAAATATTTTCGAAAACATCCGATTGCACTAAGCTAATGTCTACCTGATTTAGTTTAGCATTCTCTTTAGCAAGTACTAAGGCGTCAGCTGACAAGTCACTAGCTGTTACTTGCCAAAAGGGGCAACTCTTTTTCAAAGATACCGAAATAGCACCACTCCCAGTTCCGATATCAAGAATCTTGAGCTCTGAGCTAGGGTTTTCCGCTAAAATCAAATCCACTAGTTCCTCAGTTTCAGGACGTGGAATCAAGACACGCTCATCAACCTGAAAACGCAAGCCATGAAAGTCTTCATAGCCCAAAATATACTGAGCAGGCTTGTGATTCATTAGTTGGCTGAATACATAAGCTAACAACTCTGCATCTTCATCTGAAACTTCTTGACGCAATTGAAGAACAAAATGAGTCAAGTCCCATTGCTTCAAACCACGATAAACGAAGGAAAGGGCCTCTGGCTCTTCGCCAACAGCATCAAGCTGCTTCTCATAGTCAGCCAGGACATCCGCTAAAATCATTTGTTAAGCTCTTCCAATTTTTGAGTTTGATCGTAAAGAACTAGGGCATCAATGACTTCATCCATTTTCCCAGCCAAAATCGTATCTAATTTTTGAAGGGTCAAACCAATACGGTGATCAGTTACACGGTTTTGCGGGAAGTTGTAAGTACGGATACGCTCTGAACGATCCCCTGTACCAACAGTCGATTTACGCTCAGCATCTTGTTCATCTTGAGCGATTTGTGCAAAGTGGTCCGCAACACGCGCACGGATAATCTTCATAGCTTTATCACGGTTCTTCTGTTGTGTACGTTCTTCTTGCATCTCTACTTTAATTCCAGTAGGAATGTGAACCATACGAACCGCAGTCGCAACCTTATTGACGTTCTGACCACCGGCACCAGAAGCGTGATAGATATCGACACGAAGGTCCTTAGGATCAATTTCGTACTCTACCTCTTCAACTTCTGGCATAACCAAAACAGTTGCTGTAGAGGTATGAACACGACCTTGACTTTCAGTCACAGGCACACGTTGCACACGGTGTGCTCCTGATTCATATTTGAGTTTAGAATACACGGATTGCCCTGAAACCATGGCAACCACTTCTTTGATACCACCGACACCATTATAAGAGGCTTCCATGACCTCAAAGCGCCAACCTTGTGTTTCTGCGTATTTTTGGTACATAGCTAGAAGGTCACCCGCAAACAAGGCAGCTTCATCACCACCTGCAGCCCCACGGATTTCAAGGATAATATTCTTGTCATCATTAGGGTCTTTTGGCAAAAGAAGAATTTTCAATCGTTCTTCATACTCTTCTTTAGCGGCTTTGGATTCTTTGAGTTCTTCCTTAGCCATTTCTTCCAAGTCAGGATCACCGCTTGCTTCCTTAATCATCTCTTCAGCATCTGAGATACTTTGGATGACTTGCTTGTATTCACGGTAAGCTGTCACAGTTTCACGAGTATTTGCTTCTTCACGTGACAACTCCATGAAGCGTTTAGTGTCTGAAACGACTTCAGGGTCACTAAGCAATTCACCCAATTCCTCATAACGGTCTTCAACCGCTTGTAACTGATCATAAATATTCATTTGTTATCTTTTCTCCTTATATAACTAATAGTCATTTTAGGCCTTATTCAAAGGGATTATGTTTTCGTGAGGTGGATTAAACCAGTGCTTTCGGCAAACAGAGATATAACTCTCGTGGCCTCCAATTTGAACTTGTGCTCCCTCATAAACTGGCTTACCATCTTCCATACGAAGAACCATGGTTGCCTTTCTCGAGCAATAATGACAAATGGTCTTAATCTCATCAATCTTATCAGACAAAAGCAAAAGGTATTTAGAACCTTCAAAGAGATTGTTCTGAAAATCATTTTTGAGACCAAAAGCCATCACTGGGATATCTAACTCATCAACAATTCGTGCCAAATCATAGACATTCGCACGGGTCAAAAACTGAGCCTCATCAACTAAAACACAGTAAGGTCGTGGATCCATATGAGCAATGTAACCAAAAATATCCGTATCATCACCAATAGGATAGGCCTTCCTCTTCATGCCAATACGACTAGAGATATAGCCGACCCCATCTCGATTATCCAAACGACTGGTCAACAATACTACTGGTTTCCCTTGTTCTTCGTAATTATAGGCAACCTTAAGAATTTCAATGGATTTCCCAGAATTCATAGTGCCATAGCGAAAATAAAGTTGTGCCAAACCAGTCTCCTCTAAAATATGTATTGTACTTATTTTATCATAATTCCAAGCGTAAAAGGGAGGGAGACTGAACAATTTTTGAAAAAAGTTCGCCTCACTCCCTTATTTTTATGATAGGTTTAACTTGTGTTTCAAACGGCTCAATCTTATCACCCTAATATAGTTTTACCAGTCTAATAACTTCTTATGAATAGGCTTTAGCCAATTTTTCAAGGAGTTCTTCTTTCTCCTCATCACTAGCAAATGAAGCTTCGATTGCTGTCTTATTATGAGCATAGAAGTCTTGAACTGAGCTATCAAAATGCTTGTGATAGAGTTCGTACTCTTTGGTCAGGTTTGTATCAGAAACGGTACGATTGTCCGTATTAATAGTAATATTAGCACCTGCCGCTTTCATTTTTAGATAAGGAAAATCATCAACTGTAACGGCTGCCTTGGTCTGGAGATTACTTGTTAAACATAACTCTCCTGTGACACCATTTTTGACAAACTCTTCCAAAAGCTTAGGCTCCTGAGCCAAGATTGTTGCATGGCCATTACGCTTAATTCCCATGGCAATCGACTCAGCCAAAAAAGCAGGGCAACCACACTCTCCAGCATGAAAAGTCATCGGACGGTTGTAACTTTGGACTTGTTCAATTAGAGGTTTAATCGCTTTAGGTCCATAATGATGCTCATCTCCGGCAAAATCAAAACCAACAAAGTCACTATCTTCAACCTTATTTGCTTCATTAAGAATACGAGCCGTTAAATCTTGATTTGATTGACGCATGCCACAAACTAGGGCCTTAGCTACAATTCCAAATTCTTCTTGAGCTTGACGTAAGCCTTGACAAACGGCATCAATGGTTTCAGCGACAGTCAACCCCTTATCCATTGACAATTCGGGAGCAAAACGCACTTCAATATAGATAACATTTTCAAGAGCAGCCTGTTTAGCGACATCATAAGCCGCAATGGTCAAAGCTTCCTTTGTTTGAAGCAAAGGACGAATATAATCAAAAGCCTCTAGATAATCTAGGAGACTCTCACAGGTAGCCGGGGCTGTCACATGGTGTCTGAGCTCCGCATCATCCTTAGGTAACTCAATCTTTGCTAAGTCAGCTAGGTGACGAATAGTTTCCAATGATAGAGAACCATCCAAATGGCAGTGTAGTTCTGTTTTAGCCAGCTTATGAAAATCAATAGCAGTCATTCTTTTCTTCCTCTCTAAACATTATGTTTTTATCAGATAAAAATTAATTTTTACTATCTTATCATTCTTATAGAAAAAGTCAAGGTGTCGCGCTAATAGGACGTAGTAGATTCTTGAAATGCCATTAGCATTTTGTTAGGATGTAACTATCAAGAATACAAGGAGAAACTTTATGTCTGACTATATTTTACCAGAAGTTTGGCAAAATCCAACCTCTATGGGAGGTGCCTGGGGCGGCCTCAATCAACCTACAGCTGGTGCACGTTTTGAACAAACTTTACCTAAAGGTGACCAACCTTTCCAACTCTATACTCTTCCGACACCTAATGGTATCAAGGCAACTATCATGCTTGAAGAACTGAAAGAACTCGGTGTGACTCAAGCGGGCTATGACGCTTATCGTATTAAGATTGGTGACGGTGACCAATTCGGATCCGACTTTGTTTCGATCAATCCAAACTCAAAGATTCCAGCCATGATGGATTACTCTGAAGACCAACCGGTTCGTGTCTTTGAATCAGCTAACATCCTGCTTTACTTGGCTGAAAAATTCGGAAAACTCATTCCAACTGATCACGCAAAACGTACGGAAGTTCTCAACTGGCTCTTTTGGCAAACAGGTGCTGCTCCCTTCTTAGGTGGTGGCTTTGGGCACTTCTTCCACTATGCACCTGAAAAAATCGAATATGCCATCAACCGCTTTGCCATGGAAGCCAAACGCCAACTTGACTTGCTAGATAAAGAATTAGCAACCAAACCTTATATTGCTGGTGATGAATACACTATCGCTGATATCGCAATCTGGTCTTGGTATGGCCGTCTTGCTCAAGATAAGATTTGGGACAAGGCTGGTATTTTCCTTGATGTTAAAGAATACAAGCACCTTCAAGCATGGACTGAAAAAATTGCCAACCGTCCTGCGGTTAAACGTGGACTTGAAGTCGACTATAAAGATATCTAGTTTTACAACGGTTTGCCTAGGCTAACCGTTTTTCTATTATTTCATGATATAATAGAAAAAAAATCACAAGGAGATATTCATGACTGTATTTCAAGCTATTTTAGAAAAAATTAAAGCCCATGACACTATTATTATTCACCGCCACCAAAGACCTGACCCTGATGCCATTGGTAGTCAGGTAGGACTGAAGGAAATTTTAAAAACAAACTTTCCAGATAAAAAGGTTCTTGCGACAGGTGTCAATGAACCTACCTTATCTTGGATTGCTGAAATGGATAAGGTAACTGATCAAGACTATGAAGGAGCGCTTGTTATTGTTACCGATACAGCCAACACTCCTCGTATCGACGACGACCGTTTTGATAAGGGGGACTTTCTTATCAAAATTGACCATCATCCTAACGACGATGCCTACGGCGACCTCCTCTTAGTTGATACGACTGCTTCAAGTGCCAGCGAAATTGTGACTGACTGGGCTCTCACTCTTGGCCTTTCCTTGTCAGATGCCGCTGCTCGTGTTCTTTACAATGGTATTGTTGGCGACACAGGTCGCTTCCTCTTTCCGTCTACGACACCTAAAACACTTCAAATTGCGGCTAAACTTCGTGAATACGACTTTGATTTTGCAGCAATGGCTCGTCGTATGGATAGTTTCCCATTCAAAATTGCTAAATTACAAGGTTATGTTTTCGATAATCTAGAAGTCGATGAAAATGGTGCAGCTCGAGTTGTCTTGACACGAAAGGTTTTGGATGAATTCAATGTCACTGATGCTGAAAGTTCTGCAATTGTTGGCACTCCAGGTCGTATTGATTGCGTCGAATCTTGGGCTATTTTCGTAGAGCAGCCTGAAGGGCATTACCGTGTACGTCTGCGCAGTAAAAGCATTGTCATCAACGAGATTGCTAAACGTCATGACGGTGGAGGCCACCCACTTGCTAGTGGTGCCAATTCCTACAGCTTAGACGAAAACGAACAAATCTATCAAGAAATCAAGGATACCGTTGCCCATGCAACTCACTAATCGTCGTGTACGTCTCATGGGGACTGTGATTGACGTCTCTATCTATCATGAAGAACCAGAACCCCTGCTAGACCAGGTTGAAGCACTCCTACATACCTACAATAAGCGTTTCTCAGCCAATGATGACAGTTCCGAACTCATGAAAATTAACAAGGCAGCAGGCTTACATTCGGTGACGGTTCACCCAGAGCTTTTTGAACTTATTGCTCTTGGAAAATGGCATAGCTGCCAACCTGAAAGTCACCTTAACATTGCCATAGGACCTCTCATTCAGACTTGGCGCATTGGTTTTTCGGATGCCAAGTTGCCTCTGCCTGAAGAAATTCGTCCGCTCCTGCAAATTATCAATCCCAATGCCATTGTTCTATCCGAGGAAAATCAAAGCGTTTTTCTCAAAGAAAAAGGGATGAAAATTGATCTTGGTGCCCTGGCAAAGGGATATATTGCAGATCGTATTGCAGATTTTCTTAAAGCGGAAAAAGTGACCAGTGCCCTAATCAATCTTGGAGGTAATGTTCTAACCTTTGGACCAGCTCTCCATAATCCTGATAAAAAATGGCGGATTGGTATTCAAAATCCCAAGGAGACTAGAAACACAAATCTTATGGTGCTTGCTATAAGAGACCAATCTATTGTCACTTCAGGAATCTATGAACGCACTTTTGAAATAAATGGCAAAACCTATCATCATATTTTCGATAGTCAAACTGGCTACCCTGTCTCTAGTGATCTAGCTAGTCTTACCATCATTTCATCCCTCTCAGTCGATGGTGAAATTTGGACGACACGTTTATTTGGCTCAAGTCTAGAATGCATTTTCCAGGAAGTTAGTTCACAACCAAATCTTGAAGCTATCATCGTTGATAAAGATAATCGATGCTTTCAGACAGGTGGCATTTACAAAATGCGAATTTCCTAAAAAATAGTAAAAAAGACTTGTCAAGAAGACCACCTTTTGATAAACTAAAATAGTTAAAAAAACTATGGTGCGGAAAGTACCATGGCAGAAAGGAAATATTTTAACATGAAAAAAGATATCCATCCAGATTACCGTCAAGTAGTATTCATGGACACAACTACTGGTTACCAATTCCTTAGCGGTTCAACTAAACACTCAAACGAAACAGTTGAATTCGAAGGTGAAACTTATCCACTTATCCGTGTAGAAATTTCATCAGATTCACACCCATTCTACACTGGCCGTCAAAAATTCACTCAAGCAGACGGACGCGTGGATCGTTTCAACAAAAAATACGGTCTCAAATAAGCAACATCTTGTTGTTAAGCCATTCCAATTGGAATGGTTTTTTTGTATTCTCTTGGCTGTAATCTCTCCTACTCCCCTCCTTTAAAATAAAAAAACAGCTTCCATATGGAAACCATTTAATCCTATTAACCTGCTTTACCAATAGCCAAAGCCCAGATAAAGAAGAGGGCAAATCCGAACAAGAAAATCAAACCTGCAATAGCAAGTCCTTTCAACCAAGTTGGAAGGTCTCTCTTTGCTTTTGTAACAAGTACATAATTCAAAAGCGCAAAGAAAGGTGTTGTAAGGAATGAACCAATCATGGCAAAACGAAGCATTGTTGCTACTTGACCTTGGAAGAAGAAAATAATGATGAGACCAAGAATAGCTGTCAATGTCATCCAAACATTCAATGGTGTTTGATTTTTTTCTTTTTGGTTAAACAAAAGACGAAGAGAAATTTCGTTAACACGTGAATAACCATCGATAACAGTAATCACAGTACCAAAGATACACAAGAAAGCGATAAAAGTAATCAAATAGCGTGACCACTCACCAAGTACTGAGGCATACATACCAACAAACTGAGCAATATACTTAGCTGATGCTGCTTCTACTGGTTTACCAGTTGGATACTGGATAAGAGCACCGAGTGCTACAAAGAATACTGCAAGAATAGCTGTTCCGATGTAACCAACGTTAAAGTCAAAGAGGGCATCATCAGTGTTAAAATCAACCGTTTTCTTTTTCTCAGCTGACCAAAGTGAGTTAATGGCTGAAATTTCAATTGGAGCTGGCATCCATCCAAGAAGTGAAACGATAAATGGAAGGGCTGCTAACTGCCATGGTGTTTTTTCAACGAAGTCAGCACTGTACTCTGGGTGTTTGATTGCCGCAATAATAACTGCTGCTACTGTTGCAATAGTCAAGGCTGACATGATCCATTTAGCCATACCATCAAGAAGTTTGTAACCACCAAAAAGTAACATACCCCAAATGATTGCAACCAAAATGATTGACCATGTGGTAATACTCAAACCAAGCATTGGAAAGGCACTAGCAATGATGGCTGAACAAAGAATAGAAACACCTGCAGTATTAACCAAGGCTGAAAAGACATTCAAAATAAAGAATACCCAAAGATAGAACTTACCTTTCTCAGCATAACCTTCAACAAGGGTTTTACCCGTATCTGCGGTATACTCAGCACCAAAACGGAAGAATGGGTATTTGAAGAGGTTAGCCAGAATAACCAAGCCTAACAAGGCCCATCCATAAGAACCACCCGCTTGGGTAGATGAAACGATGTGGGAACCACCTACGGCCGCCGAAGCCATTAGGATACCGGGTCCCATTGCTTTTATTTTACTACGCCAGGTAGACTGACTAGTTACACTTGTTTGTGACATAAGAGAATCTCCTAAAACAAATTTTCAGAATAATCTGAATTCATGTTTACCATTTTACACAATTGTTGGAATAATTTCAATAGCATTTCACATATTTTCTGAAAAATAGAAAAAAGCCATCCAAACGGATAGCTCTTTTACTATTTAGACAGTCCTGTAAAGAAATCTACGATAGCTTGCCAAATTTGTGCAAAAATATTTTTGCTATTCTCAAGGGTTTTGTTGGCATTAAAGTTTAGGTTGATTCCAGAGAAGGTATTACCAGCTTTCGAAACGATAGAATCTTTAAGTGAACTCAAGGTTGACTTAAAGCTAGCACTGTCAATGATTGAAGACTTAGACAAATTCAAAGCAAAATTCACCAGAAGATTAACTTGCGTATCAGAAAGATCCAAGTTGTAGTTATTGATGGTTTGCTGAACAATCGTTTTAGCTTGATCTTCAGTCAACTTATTCCCTTTATCAGCAACAGCTGACTTAATATCAGTCATAGCTACATTAAGCTTGTCTGCATCATAGTCAGTCTTACCAGAATTTTCCTCATTGATTTGAGAAAGGGTTTTAAGTTCCTCTTGCGCAAGCTCTTTACTTTCATCTGAAACTTTAGCCCCATTTTGCTCAAGGGAATAGTAAATACCAGCCAGGGCACTTTCTCCTGTAACTGCAATTGGTGCTGCTACCGTAATCTTAGCATGTTCAATACCAAGTGTCGTGGCAGCATTACGGTACATATCTGGAGTGATTTTCGTGATATTTTGCGGTGTCACAATCTCTACACTCAAGGTTTCCTTAGCACCCAGCTTAGCAATCTTAACCGAAGAATATAGCTGAAGACTAGAATCGTCAGCCACATTCATGATATTAGCGTAAGCAGATGTCGTCAAGGTCTTGACATTAGTATCCTTACTACTATCATACCCTAATAAATTCAAGGTTTCATTTCGTTGCTCTTCCGACAATGAATACCCCATCACATAGTCTGGTTGAACATAAGATTCATCAATAACCTTTTGGACTTGTGATGATGTTGCTGCTTGAGCAACCGAAGTAAAGGCTGTTACTGAAGCCAATATAGCCATCCCAGTAACAAGAAGTTTTTTCAATTTCATGTGTGTTTCCTTTCGAAAATAGAATAGTATTCCATAATCTCCTAAAGGACGACTGACTCTAGGCCCAGCCGCTCACCTATTATACCATGACTTAAAAAATTAAGGTCAAAAAAACTACTCGTGCAACTCCAAAGGAAGACCATCTGGATCAGCAAAGAAAGTCATCTTTTCACCGGTAAAAGTGTCCTTGCGAATAGGTTGGCAGGAGATACCCTTTTGTTCTAACTCTTGGACGACCTCTTCAATATTAGTCACTCTGAAAGCTAAATGACGTAAGCCACATGCCTCAGGATAAGACGGACGTTTTGGGGGTTCCACATAGTTCGGATCACTGGTCTTATTGCCGAAGATTTCAAGTTCTATACCTCCACAGCTTAGGTCTAACTTATAATCATGACGTTCCGGACGGTGATTTTCCCGAATAATCTCAAAACCAAGTTTATTGACATAAAAATCTCGAGACAAGTCATAATCAGAAACAATAATAGCAACATGGTGCACTGTATTTAAAAACATATTTTCCTCCATTGAAAAAGGCCCGAAGGCCCTTTTTTAACTTTGAAATTGATTGTATGACTTATTAAAGGCTTCAATAATATCTGAACTTGCCTTGTCAAAATCTACCTGTGATTTCAATTCACCTTTGACGATTGTACGCTGAGTTGCTTCGGCATCCGTACAAGTTACAAGGGTAACTTCAGACTTGCCAGGTGTATCATCAACTACTGCTACTTCAGTTGGTTGGACCACCTTCACCTCACTAATAACATAAGTATAGACTTTATTTTTATCCGTAAGATAAATCTTCATACCTTCCTTAGCCTTATCTAGTGGTGAAAATAGCATGTCAGATGCACCGGCAATACCAAAGACGTGGTGGCTAGCTAGTGAATAGTTGTTTTCACCACCCATGACTTGATCTTCTTTCATCGTTCCTGCACCGTAAGTCAACTCTGTATTGCCAAGTCCTTTGAAAATAGGGAGATTGATACCTACCTCTGGAATAGCAATACCACCAACGACAGGAAGCTCTTGAGCATCCATCTGTGCCTGCAAGACAGACTCTATACTAATTGATTTAACGGTATCAAAGTCAAAGCTAGTCTTAGCTTCCTTGTTTTTCTCAATAGTCTTTTTAGAAACCTTGCTCACTTGATACTTATTTGTATTCCAAGCAATCACTGTGTTTCGAATAGACTTATTGAAAATCAAGGCTAGACCAACAACTAAGAGAACAACAATCAACACCCAGCGAAGAATATCAAGCCACTTACGGCGTTTTTTTGTTACGTTATTTTTCTTATCTTTGCTCATTAGTTGTCACCACTTTCTTGATCTTCGGAAGCTTGTTCAACTTCTTCTGGCTCAACTAAAGCAAAGGTTACAATACGAGCAGAGTCATCCAAACGCATGACCTTAACCCCTTGAGTGGCACGACCAGTTTGTGAAATATTAGCAACGGCAGTACGGATGATAACACCTGTATCGGTGATGACCATGATATCCTCATCACCAAACACTGTTACAATACCTGCTAGGTTACCATTCTTCTCTGTGATATTGGCAGTCTTGATACCTTTACCACCACGACCCTTCGTTGGGTATTCAGTAGCTGAGGTACGCTTACCGTAACCCTTTTCAGTGATAATCAAGACTTCTTGGTCTTCTGTAATGGCAGCTGCACCAACAACTTGGTCACCATCACGAAGAGTTACCCCTTTAACACCGGCAGCCATACGACTCATGCTTCGAATAGTGTTCTCTTTGAAGCGTACACTGTAACCAAATTTAGTACCAATGACAATTTCTTCATTACCAGTAGTCAAGAAGACATTGATTAGCTCGTCACCTTCTCTAAGTTTCAAGGCAATCAACCCATTTTGACGAATGTTCTTAAATTCCGCTTCTTTTGTACGTTTAACTAGACCTTGGCGAGTTACAAAGACAAGGTGATTATTTTCAGAAGCTTCATCACTCTTAGCATTAATGACTGTTTGAATGGTCTCACCTTCGTCCAACTTCAAGAGATTGACGATGGGTAAACCTTTGGCTGTGCGACCGTATTCTGGGATTTCATACCCCTTAAGACGGTATACACGCCCCTTATTAGTCATGAAGTAAAGGTGATCATGAGTGCTTGTTGAGACAATATCACGAACAAAGTCATCATCGTTAACACCAGTACCTTGGACACCGCGACCACCACGTTTTTGTGAACGGAACTCGTCTTGGGCTAAACGTTTAATATACCCTTTATTTGAGAGAGTGATAACAACATCTTCTTCCTCGATGAGGTCCTCATCTTCAAGAGAAATAACTTCTCCGACCATAAGCTCTGTGCGGCGAGCATCTGCAAATTTACGCTTGCTTTCGTCCAATTCTTCCTTGATGATAGCAATGACACGTTCTGGTTTTGCCAAAATATCAGCTAAATCAGCAATCAGAGCCAAGAGATCATTGTACTCATTTTGAATCTTATCACGTTCCAAACCTGTCAAACGACGCAAACGCATATCAAGAATAGCTTGACTTTGACGTTCCGTGAGTTCGAAGCGAGCCATCAACTCAGCTTGAGCCTCAGCATCAGTTTGACTGTTACGGATAATCGTAATCACTTCATCCAAATGATCGAGGGCAATCAACAAACCTTCTAAAATGTGGGCACGTGCCTCAGCCTTATCCTTGTCAAACTGTGTACGACGAACCACAACTTCTTGTTGGTGAGCAATATAGTCAGCCAAGATTTGACGCAAGGAAAGGATTTTAGGCACACCCTTTTCAATGGCCAACATATTGAAGCTGAAGTTAGTCTGAAGTTGCGTTAATTTGAACAAATTGTTCAAGATAACATTGGCAGATGCATCACGACGCACTTCGATGACAAAACGTACCCCCTCGCGAGAAGACTCGTCACGAACTGCTGTAATTCCCTCAATACGTTTTTCCTGGGCCAAACGAACGATATGTTCATGGACCTTAGTCTTATTGACCATATATGGAAACTCAGTGACAACAATACGCTCACGACCTGATTTAGTTGTTTCAATTTCAGTACGCGAACGAAGAACAATAGAACCCTTACCAGTTTCATATGCACGGTGAATACCAGATTTCCCCATGACCAAGCCACCAGTTGGAAAGTCTGGACCAGGAAGAACTTCCATCAGTTCTCGTGTTGTGACTTCAGGATTATCCATCATCAATTTGACAGCATCAATCGTTTCAGCCAAATTGTGTGGTGGGATGTTAGTCGCCATACCAACGGCAATCCCTGTCGCACCATTGACAAGAAGGTTTGGAATACGTGACGGAAGAACGATTGGCTCACGTTCTGATCCATCATAGTTATCTTGAAAATCAACGGTATTCTTATTGAGATCACGAAGCATTTCCAAGGCGATTTTAGACATACGCGCCTCAGTATAACGCTGAGCGGCAGCCCCATCACCATCCATAGAACCAAAGTTCCCGTGACCGTCAACCAACATGTAACGGTAGCTCCACCATTGCGCCATACGAACCATGGCTTCATAGATAGATGAGTCTCCGTGTGGGTGATATTTACCCATGACATCCCCGGTAATACGGGCAGATTTTTTATGTGGCTTATCAGGTGTCACCCCAAGCTCATTCATTCCATATAGAATACGACGTTGTACAGGTTTTAAACCGTCACGAACATCTGGGAGAGCACGAGACACGATAACACTCATGGCATAATCGATAAAGCTCGTCTTCATCTCAGACGTCAAATTAACGTCAATTAAATTATTATCTTGCACTCAAAAATGCCTCTTTTCTTTCATTCAAATCATTCCAAACTCTAATAAAAGAGTATAGAAAATTTCTATAATATTATACCATAAAACGCTTTACTTTTCAGTTGTGTAAACGCTTTCATCTATTATTTCCTTATTATTTCGTGACATCCATCACTTAAAGTGGTAGAATAAGCAGTGTACGGGGTAACCCAATTAAAAAATAAGGAGATGTTTAGACCCATGACTGCAACTAAACAACACAAAAAAGTCATCCTCGTTGGTGACGGTGCCGTAGGTTCATCTTACGCTTTCGCACTTGTAAACCAAGGTATCGCTCAAGAACTTGGTATCATCGAAATTCCACAATTGTTCGAAAAAGCTGTTGGTGATGCGCTTGACCTTAGCCACGCGCTTGCTTTCACTTCACCTAAAAAAATCTACGCAGCTAAATACGAAGACTGTGCGGATGCTGACCTTGTAGTTATCACTGCTGGTGCTCCACAAAAACCAGGTGAAACTCGTCTTGATCTTGTTGGTAAAAACCTTGCTATCAACAAATCTATCGTTACTCAAGTTGTTGAATCAGGCTTCAATGGAATCTTCCTTGTAGCAGCTAACCCAGTTGACGTATTGACTTACTCAACATGGAAATTCTCAGGATTCCCTAAAGAACGCGTTATCGGTTCAGGTACTTCACTTGACTCAGCTCGTTTCCGTCAAGCACTTGCTGAAAAACTTGGCGTTGATGCTCGTTCAGTTCACGCCTACATCATGGGTGAACACGGTGACTCAGAATTTGCCGTTTGGTCACACGCTAACATCGCCGGTGTAAACCTTGAAGAATTCCTTAAAGACACTCAAAACGTTCAAGAATCTGAATTGGTTGAATTGTTCGAAGGTGTTCGTGATGCCGCTTACACAATCATCAACAAAAAAGGTGCTACTTACTATGGTATCGCCGTTGCCCTTGCTCGTATCACTAAAGCTATTCTTGACGATGAAAATGCAGTACTTCCATTGTCTGTATTCCAAGAAGGTCAATATGGTGTAAGCAACGTCTTTATCGGTCAACCTGCAATCGTAGGTGCACACGGTATCGTACGTCCAGTTAACATCCCATTGAACGATGCTGAACAACAAAAAATGAAGGCTTCTGCTGACGAATTGCAAGCTATCATTGATGAAGCATGGAAAAACCCTGAATTCCAAGAAGCTTCAAAAAACTAATCTAACATTAGTTAAATAAAAGTCTCCAGTAGGAGGCTTTTTTCGTATTAAAAAAAAAAGACAGCTAATTCGACTGAATTAGCTGTTTAAGATTATTTAGCTGAGATAGCTGCTTTAGCAATATAGCTAAGCGGTTGGTTAAAGTGTGGTAAGAAGAACAAATCAAGCAATTGAAGACGGTCAATAGTTACACCTTCTTGGATAGCCAATGAGAACATGTGGATTCCCATAGAGATGTCCATGCGTGATACCATTTGAGCACCAAGAACTTTGCGTGTATCTTTGTCATAGACAATCTTGATTGTAACGTCTGCATTTTCATCTTCCATAAAGGCAGCTTTTTGAAGATCTGTTGAAGATACTACTGCTGGATTGAAACCAAAGCGTTTTGCTTTTTCTTCTGTCAAACCAGTTGATACCATGTTCAAACCATAGATTGAGATACCATTTGATCCTTGAACACCGTTTGATTCAACATCGCCACCACCGGCATTATGACCACCGACAATACCTGAACGAACAGCGTTCGAAGCCAAGGCAATGTAGTTCACATCATCGAGGGCATTGTCATAAACGGTAGCACAGTCACCAACTGCATAAACATCTTTGATTGATGTTTCTTGTTTTTTATTAACAAGGTAAGCGCCATTACGGAATGTTTCCAACTTACCAGCACCGAGAGCTGTATTAGGACGGAAACCAACAGCAAGAACAACCATATCGACATCGTAAGCATTTTTATCTGTAACGATGCGTTCTACCTTAGTTTCACCTTCTACTGCTTTAACAGTTTCACCAAATGCCAATTTAATACCGTGGCTTTCCATATTTTTAGCCATAAGGTCAGTCAAGTCATGGTCGTAATAACCTGCCAAACATGTATCAACAACGTCGATAAGGATAACTTCTTTTCCATGACGTTGGAAAGCTTCAGCCAATTCAACACCAATGTAACCAGCACCTACAACCGCCACACGTTTGATATCTTGAGATTTGTCGTTCAATTTATCAATAACTTCTTGAGCGTTTTGGAAAAGTTTAACGAATTGAAGGTTTTCAAGCGTAGCTTCGAAAGTACGGCTACCTTCTTTAATTTCGGCACCTTCGATTGGAGGCAAGATTGGTTGAGAACCTGTTGCCAAAATCAATTTGTCATATGATTCAACATGCTCTTTACCATCTACGAGGGCTGTAACAGTTTTACCATCAAAGTCAATAGACTCAACTGGTGAGTTCATATAAACTTTAGCGCCCTTGCTTTCAAGTCCTTCTTTGTTGGCATAGAAAAGACCATCAGAACCTGAGATTTGATTACCGATCCAAAGGGCCATACCACAACCCAAGAATGAAATGTTAGAGTTTTGGTCGAAAACAACTACTTCATTTTGGTCTCCGTAATTATCGAGAATAGTATTAATACTAAAAGTACCAGCGTGGTTAGCACCAACAACTACGATTTTTGACATAAGTTTGTCCAACTTTCTTTTGATAATAGTTTACTAATTTATTCTACCATAATCGGAAAACGGTTACACCTTTTATGCTCAGACTTTGTTACTTTTTGAACAAATTAAATTTGTATGCTCAAAACCCAAATAGGTCACGACAAAATCTGTAGAAAAACACTTTATGATGATGACGACCTTCCTCTACACCATCTCCGTCTTATCAAATCTTAGTAAGTCTACTCGGCTCTTTAACATAAAAAAAGAGTGAGCAAGTCTCTCTTTAGAGAATACCAACACTCTTTTATCACTATACTAACTCATTAAAATCCCAAACATCTGTCCAACCTTCATAAAATTCGGGTTCGTGACATACCATGAGGACACTACCTTTAAAGGCCTGAAGGGCACGCTTCAATTCATCCTTGGCGTCAACATCCAAGTGGTTGGTCGGTTCGTCCAGAACAAGGACATTATTTTCACGATTCATAAGGAGACAGAAACGAACCTTAGCTTGTTCTCCACCTGAAAGCACCTGAATTTGACTTTCAATATGCTTAGAGGTTAATCCGCATTTGGCTAGAGCTGCACGAACCTCAGCTTGATTTAGAGCTGGGAAAGCGTCCCAAACCGCTTCAAGAGGCGTCTGACGTGAGCCTTCTGCTTCTTGTTCAAAATAACCTAGGTCAATAAAATCACCTGTTTCAACTTCTCCTTCGAGTGGTTGAATAATACCAAGCAGGCTCTTAAGCAAAGTGGTCTTACCGATACCATTGGCACCGACAATAGCTACCTTTTGATTACGTTCGAATGTAAGATTCAATGGAGCCTTGGTCAACGGACGGTCGTAACCAATAACGAGATCTTTGGTTTGGAAAATAAAGCGTCCAGGTGTACGGCTTTCCTTGAAATGGAATTCTGGTTTTGGCTTCTCTGCCTGCAACTCGATAATTTCCATCTTATCCAATTTTTTCTGACGCGACATGGCCATATTTCGAGTAGCAACACGCGCCTTGTTACGGTTAACAAAATCTTGAAGGTCTGCAATTTCCTTTTGCTGACGTTCATAGGCTGCTTCCAATTGAGCTTTCTTCATTGCATAGACAGATTGGAAATTGTCATAATCACCTGCATAGCGAACCAGATCTTGATTTTCAACATGGTAGACAATGTTAATCACATCGTTTAGGAACGGAATATCGTGCGAAATGAGGACAAAGGCATTTTCATATTCTTGAAGATAGCGTTTGAGCCAGGCAATGTGTTCAGCATCCAAATAGTTAGTTGGCTCATCAAGAAGCAAGATATCTGGTTTTTCAAGCAATAACTTAGCCAAGAGAATCTTGGTACGTTGACCACCTGAAAGGTCCGTTACATCTGTATCCATACCAAAATCCATGACACCTAGTGCACGGGCAACCTCATCAATCTTAGCATCTAGTGTATAGAAATCACGCGTTTCCAAACGATCCTGAAGCTCACCTACTTCTTCCATCAGAGCATCAACGTCGGCTCCTTCGTCAGCCATAGACATGTAAATCTCGTTGATGCGTTCTTCAGTTTTAAAGAGCTCATCAAAAGCCGTACGAAGGACATCACGAACGGTCATCCCCTTTTCAAGAACAGCATGCTGATCCAAGTAACCCGCTGTAACGTACTTAGACCACTCTACCTTACCTTCATCTGGCTGCAATTTTCCAGTAACGATAGACATGAAGGTTGACTTTCCTTCACCGTTAGCACCGACAAGACCGATATGCTCACCTTTGAGCAAACGGAATGAGACATTTTCAAAAATAGCACGGTCACCAAATCCGTGACTAAGATTTTTGACTTCTAAAATAGACATAGCATATCTGGGCTGAATCTGTCTTCAGCCCTTTCCTTTCTTGACATTAACTTTACTATTTTACCATTTTTTAGTGAAAATTTGGACCTCTGCTTCTGGAAAATTAAAAAGAAAAAGCAGTACTAACCTGCTAAATCTTTAGTTTCTCTGTAAAATACGTTTGAAGACAGGATAGAGGAGAGGCACCGCAATGATAGTCACTACTGATGTCCCAAAGGTTCCACCAATTTTAGTAAGTGCCAATACCATAGCTGCATTAAGTGGTAAAGCAGCAACGATACTATTAATAATCGTATACTTAACAAAATTTAAAATAATTTTGGTCAATGCCGCTATGACTCCAATGATTATGATGTTAGCCATTTTGTCATTTGATTTTAAAAACTTTTCAAAAACAAGATAGAGAACATAACAAACAATCAAGGATTCTAAAATAGTAATCCAGACCTCAGCAGCATAGCCATTGAAAATATCAAATAGCCCTAACCCTACTGTTGCGACTAGCGCACCTTTTCTAGCACCGAAAATCAAAATAGCAATCACAACTAGGGCATTTCCCAGATGGACAAATTGAGGTCCAAAAGGAATACGAATAAACTGTACACTCACAATAATTAAAGCTGCATACAAACTTAGAATAACTAATTCACGTGTTTTATCACTTTTCATTTTTCTCCTCCAATAGGGCATTAAAACCACTGAATAAATAACCGATATGGGGCTCATAGCAAAGACCATACTTTAAAGGACGACCATCGGACAGTGTTGACGAAAGAACCCTATCCATAACATCCAAGGCCAAATCACAAATCTTTAGTAAATCAAGATTATAAAAGTAACCTGCTGATAAGATTGCCGTTAGTAAATCGCCACTTCCATAAAAATGATAGCGATAACGTTTTTGCATGCGATAAACTGTTTCATTAGTCTCTTTATCAAAATAAGCCAGCCCAATTTTATCTGTCTCAAATGAGATACCTGTCAAAATAACTTTTCTAGGTCCAAGCTTGGTCAACTCTCTCAGAAGCTTTTCAATAGTGGCCTCATCATAGGAACCTGCTTCAAGATAGGGAGTATCCGTCAAAAAGGCAGCTTCTGTCAGATTAGGAATGATGACATCTGCTTGTTGACAGAAAGCTTTCATGGCTTCTACATAGTTTCTATCAAAACCTTGATAGAGACTACCATTGTCACCCATAATAGGGTCAACAAATAGAGCTATCTGTTTATCGCGAGCCAATTGACCTACACGTTTTAGTCCTTCTTCTGACTTAAAATAACCACTCACAAGGCCATCTACTATAAAATCCAAGTGCTCCCACTGCTTACAAAATCCTTTTAGGTCATCCGTAAGATTCCGTACATAGATATTTTCAAACTCCCCTGTATGCGAAGATAAAAGGACGGTTGGTAGGGGAAGGACTTCAGTTTGACAGGCTGACATGATAGGGAGGTTACTAGTCAAAGCAACCTTACCTAGACCAACCAGGTCATTGGCAACAATTACTTTGGTCATCTATTTTCCTTCCCAGGTCTTTTTAAACTGTTTCACAAAACCTGTGTGGAAATAAATGTAGTAGGCCACTCCTAAACCAAGAATAGCAGCTACAATGTCAAAAGGGATCTTCATAATAGCATAGGCAGGCGTACCATAGATAAAGGCTCTTCCTAAGCCATATCCGACTAAGTCAATAATAGCCCCAATCAAGAGACCTAAAGCTGCCCTAGACTTACTCAATTTTCCTAAGTGGCCTCCAACAATGAGTGCAATAGCGAGAACTTGAAGGCTGTGTGTTACTAGAGTTACCCACATAGGAAGAGGGTAAAAAAGAAAATCTCCAATAAAGGAACCTACTCCAGCAATAATAACTGCTTCTGTAGGTGGGAAAATTAAACCAACTAGGAAAATAATAATCCCGTTAAAATAGAAATGACCTCCTGGCACTGGAATAGATAAGAGACTCGAGCTCAAAATAATGACAAGTGCCATGAAAAATGCAGAAATGGTTAAACGTTTTGCTGACATACCTAAAACTCCTTAGTCAATAAATATAGTATAAGTTTATGAAAATTCTGACGATTAGACAAGATAGTATTTTCAATACTGTATGGGTACAGATTTAAGACAATAAAAAAACACCACACATTCATGTGGTGATAAAACTTATTGAGCTTTTTTATCAAAGTATTTGACAGGTGCCTTTTCAAGATTTTGTAGTGAAAGCTTGGCAGTCGCGTTAGCCTCAGTACCGTAATCAGAGAAATCAATGCTAAGATCATGATCAAAATCAGCAACGGCATAGTCAACAACGATTTCTTTAACTTCCTTAGGAGCAATCTTGGTCTTATTTGCAATCTTATCTCGGTCATCATCTTTAGAAAAGACCAATGTAGCAACCTTCACTTCTTCCTTTTCTTGTTTTACATCAAGGACTACCTTCATCAAAAGAGTGTAGGCATTCATGGTTTCTTTACTTGAGTTGGTAAGTTTATAGTGAACGCGTACAGCTTTTTGACCTTCTGGTGATTCGATTTTAGTTGCAGAAAGAACTTGTACACTAGCATCTTGTCCTGTAAATAGCATTTTGTTTTTATCGTAGGTCCAAGTAGGCTCTTTCTCCGGTGTACAAGCTGACAAACCGATAACAGTTAAGCATGCAAGAGCCAGAAGTCCTAAGATTTTCTTAAAAGTCATTCTTATAATCTCCTTAAACTTATTTGAAAGGGGAATTTAGTTTTACCTTACAACCTTTTTATTATGTCAAAATCTAATAATCTTGTCAAATATCTCTAGGTCTCTTGCCCTTAGAAGACAAGTAGGGTAAAATAAGGGAAAATCTGTAAGGGGTCAGTTATGAGTATTTATCAAGATATTGTCGAGACCATCATCAAAGATATCCAAAATGGTACTTTGAAAAAAGGGAGTAAGCTCCCCTCTATTCGTCAACTTAGCCAGACTTATGCCTGTAGTAAGGATACAGCCCAAAGGGCACTCTTGGAACTCAAGTATCAAAACTATATTTATGCCGTACCCAAAAGTGGCTATTACGTCCTTGAAGGTCGCAATGAAGTTGATAATAAGGTGCTTCTTAACCTTAATGATTACAATCGATTGGCCTACGAGGATTTTAAGCTTTGTTTGGATGAAAGTTTGGCGGGGCACCAGGACTACCTCTTCAACTATTATCATGAACAAGCCGGACTCAAAGATTTGCTTGAAGCCTTAAAGAGTCGATTAATTGCTGACGATATTTATGTCAATTCGGATCAGATTGTCATAACCTCAGGAAGCCAACAGGCCCTCTACATCCTTTCACAGATGGATTTTGGTAATGGTGGCTACAAAATTCTCTTAGAACAACCTACCTATCATCGCATGAACCAGCTCGTCAACCGTCAAAATCTAGCTTACGAAACGATTAACCGTGGTTTTGATGGTTTAGATTTTGACCGCTTGGAAGAGTACTTTAAATCTGGACAGATTAAGTTCTTCTATACCATCAGTCGTTACTCCAATCCTCTTGGATTAAGCTATTCTGCCAGTGAAAAAGAAAAGCTGGCCCAACTTGCCAATCAGTATAATGTTTATATCGTTGAGGATGACTATATGGGAGACTTTAGCGATAGTAAAAATCTCCCGATTCACTACTATGACACCCAAAATCAGACCATCTACATCAAATCCTTTTCCATGGCTCTTTTTCCAGGTTTACGTCTAGGTAGCCTTGTCTTACCTCCTAATCTTAAGCCTACCTTTTTGAGCCACAAGGGACTTATTGACTATGATACCAATCTCATCATGCAAAAAGCACTTTCCGTTTATCTCGAAAATGGCATGTTCCAAAAAAACATTAAAAAACTTGGTGACCTCTTCCAACAAAACATGAGTAAAAGTCAAGCCATCATTGAGAAATCTAAGGTTATCATACCTTATCAGATTTCCCCTAGACATGTGACCTGGCAACTTCCTAAAGAGTTTTCACTTGAAAAATTCAAAGCCCACAAACAGATTCGTTTTTTAGAATCCTCCTTTATTAGACCAACTTCTGAAACTTATCTGCAGATAGGTCATGGACAGGAACTGGAATCCTTTATAAAACTTTTAAAAAAGACAAAGTGACAATTAGACACAAAAAAAGCCATCGCTTGATGGCTTTTCTTATTTAGTCTGCTCAAAGCGTAGGTGTACAATGACCTTGTCACCATAACCGTTCCGCTCCAAATCTCGTTGCAAACGGTATGAAATATAATGCTCGGCAATATTGATAAAGCCTGCTTCCATGAGACGATTTTCAACCAATGACTGAATCATGTTAATAGTTGGACGTTCTACCTGAGCATCTTGAAGATCAAGCACTACTTTTTTCGTCACTTGAGCAAGGTTTTGGCGCCAAGTATCATCAAGAACATACACAGTCTGTGCTGCTTTTAAGATGGCTTGGTAAATTTTATCAGGATCAAATTCAGCAACTTGACCATTACGTTTAATAATTTGCATGGCTACCCTCTTTTCATGGCTTTTTCTTTTATTATGCAGAGAATTTACATATTTGTCAAGTGCAAATCCCTGAAAGAGCTATCCAGACTGCTTATTCCCAGAATTTAGAAATGTACACTGGTTTGCCATGTTTATCAAAGGAAAGGGTTGCTGTGTAGGACTCTGACTTATGATGGCGCATATAATTAGCGATTCTCTTGTCACCGTTTATCAGGTGAATGTCATAAGTCTGCCCGTCAGAGCTTACAAAGTGAGCATTAATCCTAGCACTACTCGTTTTTGTCCCAACATGACTAATATCTATTTTTTCCACTTGACCATCAATGGTTTTAGCTATAGGGCCTCTATAGTCTTTGTAAATAGTGACGGTAGCCAAAACATCATCGACTAAAACATAGGTCATTCCGAAAACGAACAGATAAACTATTGGAATGACAATGAAAGATAATTTACTTTTGCGGAACGTTTCTTTATGCCAAGCCCAAATATCCTGAGGTGACATGGTTAAAAATTTTTTAAAATATTGATGAACGAGTAACCTGTAGACTAATAATACAAATATTACTTGCCCCAAGGGATAAGCAAAGCTGGGTAAACCATCAATCAGAACATTGACTTTATCAGATTCAAAAGTGTAATGTCCTAATACCCCATCAAAAAACTCTAAAAACAAATTAACTCCTTTTTGTAATATAGTCTAGTCACTTAAAAATCCATCTTCTCAGATGGATTTTTTAACTATTAACGAACCTCTGCTTCGACTTTCTCAGTAAGGACTTTGGTGATTTTTTCCATGTATTTAGCAACTTCTTCGTCTGTGAGGTTATCATTTGGATTTTGGAAGGTAAGGCTATAAGCCATTGATTTCATACCTGCACCAAGTTTTTCACCTGCGTAAACATCGAAGAGTTTAACGGCAACCAAGCGTTTGACTCCTGCAGAGTAGATAGCATCCAGAACTTCTTGATGAGTTATTTCTGCCTTGAGAAGAAGGGCGATATCACGTGATACTGCAGGGAATTTTGTGATTTCAACAAATGGTTGATCTGGTTGCAAGGCAGCTTCTACAGCACTAAGGTTAATTTCAGCCACATAAGTCTCAGGAATGCCATAGTTTTTGGCAGTTTGTGGGTGAACTTGACCAAGGAATCCAATAGTTTGATCGTCAAGCACAATAGCAGCTGTACGACCTGGGTGCATGCTTGCTAGGTCTTTTGTCGGTACATAGTCAACTGAAACTTCAAGTTTATCAAAGAGAGCTTCAACAATCCCTTTAGCATAGAAGAAATCAACTGGCGTTGCTTTGGTTTGGAAATCTTTTTCAGCTACAAGACCAGAAATAGCGAAGGCAAAGGTATTGATTTCATTTGGCAATTCCTCTTTTGGATTACCATTTTGTTCAAAGACCTTACCGATTTCGTAAATAGCAACGTTACTATTCTTACGGTTAACATTGTAAGCAACGGTATCAAGCATACCAGAGACCATGTTCTGACGGAGGGCTGAACGGTCGACAGTCATTGGCCACATCAACTCTGTCAAGTTAGTTGGTGTCGCAGCAAATTCAACGGCCTTTTCAGGTGTTGTCAAAGCATATGAGATGATTTCAGTCAATCCAGCACCTTCAGCAATGGTACGAACCTTACGGCGAAGCGCTTGTGTTTCAGTCAACTCACCAGCTGTTCCTGCTGCCTCTGGAAGTGTCGTAGGCAATTTTTCATAACCGTAGATACGTGCAATTTCTTCAACCAAGTCTGCTTGGATGCTGATATCCCAACGACGACGTGGTACAGATACTGTGAATTTATCAGCATCACCAGTCAATCCAAAACCAAGTTTCGCAAACACATCTTCAATATCCGCAAAAGTCAATTCTGTACCAAGGCGAACATTCACGTAGTCAAGGCTTGTAGAAACTTGAACTGGCTCTATGTCAACAGATCCCGCTTGAACACGGCCTGCAAGCACCGTTCCATTTGCCAATTCTTGCAACATGGCTGCAGCAAAATCAAGTGCCTCAAGGACAGTATCGTTATTGATACCTTTTTCAAAACGTGATGATGATTCTGAACGAAGGTTGAGACGGCTACTTGTCTTACGAACTGATTTACCATCAAAAACAGCAGCTTCGAGAACGACATTTTTAGAATTGTTGTCAATTTCAGTTGAAGCGCCACCCATAACACCTGCGAGGGCAACTGGTTTGTCAGCAACTGTAATAACAATATCTTCAGCAGTCAATTCACGTTCTTCACCATCGAGAGTGACTAATTTTTCCCCATCACGGGCATCACGAGCAACGATACGTGAATCTTCAAATTTATCCAAATCGAAGGCGTGCATTGGTTGTCCAAAGTAAAGAAGAACATAGTTTGTCACGTCAACCACGTTGTTGATTGGACGGATACCAGCATTCATAAGAAGATTTTGCAACCATTGTGGACTTGGTTGAACAGTAACATTCTCAACCACACGACTAGCATAAGTAGCCACTTTATCACTTTCGATGGCTACTGAAATCTTATCAGAAGCTGGTTTGCTGTCTTCAGTAACCGTTTTTTCTGGGAAGTGAACAGATTTTCCATAGATTGCAGCGACTTCATGTGCCACACCACGCATAGAAAGAGCATCCGCACGGTTAGGTGTAATTGACAATTCGATGATTTCATCATCAAGGTCAAGATATGGGAAAATGCTATCGCCAGGAACGGCATCTTCTGGCAAAATTTGGATACCATCCGCAAATTCCTTAGGAATAATGCTATCTGGAAGTCCAAGTTCTGCCAAAGAACAGATCATACCGAGAGATTCCATGCCGCGAATCTTACCTTTTTTGATTTTGTAATTGTCCGCAATGCGTGCACCAGGAATGGCAACAATGACCTTGATTCCAGCAGTGACATTTGGAGCTCCACAAACAATTTGACGTGGACCTTCAGCATCTCCTGTATCTACTTGACACAAGTGCAAGTGTGTTTCAGGCACATCTTCACATGACAAGACATGACCAACAACCAATTTAGACAAGCCTTCAGCAGGTGTTTCAACACCTTCCACTTCAATACCTGTCGTCGACATTTTTTCAGCGAGTTCAGCAGTGGTAACATCCACATCAACCAACTCTTTTAACCATTTATAACTAACTAGCATAATTATGATATTAAGACCGTGTCCTTGCACAGCAAGGAACAAAGTGACAAGATTTTAGGAAGTCGCCTGAAATCCTAATTTCAGTAGCGACTTATCTAAATCTCGAACTTTGAGGTCGTATTCAAATCCTTTCTTTAAAATTATCAGTTCAACTGATAAATGAGAGAAGAATTTAAACCTCTACTTAGGGCGGGTTCAAATCCTTTCTGTAATTTAGGAATATCTGTTTTTGATTTATGAGGAAGACAAACTTACGAGTTATATCGTCGTCTTAAATCCTCTCTATCAACTTAATAATAGGTTTATAGTTTCAATTTTAGCAACCAATCGCGGTCCACTTTACCATCACCGACCGGAAAATCGTGTTCTGCGAATTTTTCGAAGCCATATTTATCGTAAAATATCTGTGCTTTAAAATTCCTTTCCCAAACACCCAACCAGACCCAATCACAAGCAAGTTCACGAGCTTCTTGTAAAGCAAACTCAAATAATTGCTTACCCAAGCCCATGCCTTGGAAGGCCTGACTGATATAAATACGCTGAATTTGAAAGGCATTGTCCAGGTGCTGCTCTGTTTGGGCAGAACCAACATTGGTCTTTAGAAAACCTGCCTTTTCACCATCAACGAGAATGAAAAAGTAACGCGATTCTTCATGAGTGATTTCATCTAAGAGGACTTCCTCAGAAAGTGCAGTGTCAAAGTAACCTTGCAACTGGGCTTCGGTATTATCATGAGCAAAAGTCTCTCTAAAGGTTTCTTCGGAGATAACTTTTAATTCTGCTACTTCTTCCGGAAGAACCTTACGAATAGCTACTGTCATGACAACCTCCTAAACCTTATTTAAACTGTTCTGAGAAACGAACATCACCTTGGTAGAAACCACGAATGTCGTTGATACCATAACGAAGCATGGCAATACGTTCTTGACCAAGACCAAAGGCGAAACCTGAATATTCTTCAGAATCAACACCAGACATCTCAAGCACTTGTGGGTGAACCATACCAGCACCGAGGATCTCGATCCAACCTGTCTTCTTACATACGTTACATCCTTTACCACCACACTTAAAGCATGACACGTCAACTTCAACTGAAGGCTCAGTAAATGGGAAGTAAGATGGACGCAAACGGATTTGACGTTCTGCACCAAACATTTTTTGGATAATCATTTCAAGCGTTCCCTTAAGATCACCCATTGAGATGTTTTTACCAACGACCAAACCTTCGATTTGGTGGAACTGGTGACTGTGAGTCGCATCATCTGTATCACGACGGAAAACACGTCCTGGTGAGATCATCTTAAGTGGACCTTTAGAAAAATCGTGTTTATCAAGTGTACGAGCTTGGACAGGACTTGTATGTGTACGAAGCAAAATTTCTTCCGTAATGTAGAAGGTATCTTGCATGTCACGCGCTGGGTGGTCCTTAGGCAAGTTCATACGTTCAAAGTTATAGTAGTCAGTCTCAACTTCAAAACCATCAACGATTTGGAAGCCCATCCCCAAGAAAATGTCTTCGATTTCTTCAGCTGTTTGGCTAAGAATATGACGGTTACCAAGTTTGACTTGGCGTCCTGGAAGGGTTACGTCAAGACTTTCAGAGTCAAGTTGGGCTTGAATTTTAGCGGCTTCAACAATTTTAGCGGCTTCATCAAAAGCTTCAGTCAAAACGTCACGAACTTCGTTGACCATTTTACCAACTTTAGGGCGTTCTTCATTAGGAAGGTCTTTAAGCCCCTTCAAAAGATCTGTCAAAGAGCCCTTTTTACCCAAAACTGCAACACGCAATTCTTGTAATTCTTTAGAGTGTTCACCACGCATTTCAGCCAATTTAGCCTGTGTTGAGGTTTTCAACTCTTGCAATTGTGTTTGTAAATCCATGAGATTCCTTTCTGATGTAACAATTTCGAATCGCAAACAAAAAACCACATGCCAAAACTCCAACCCGGAGCGTTGACACGCGGTACCATCCGTTTTTTATCTGGTTACCCAGACCTTGATTCGTCAGTCGTTTTCATGAGTGAATTCGCCGAACTTCCCTTGAGGAGGCTTCCAGTCCATGACCCCCAATCCCTGTCAATTTCCATAAGGTTACTAGTCTCTACGACCTCTATTCAATTACTATCAATTTTACCAAAAAAATAAAAAGCTTTCAAGAGCTGACAAAGAATCCTTTAGTTAATGCCAAAATAGAAAATATGTCTAAGATAATTGACACACCTATATAAATTTGCTACAATTATGTCAGATAAAGTTGACATAATTAATAAATTGCGACTGACAGCAACACACTAGCTTGTCTTTCAGAAGGAGGCCCATTATGAATCATGTCAGGGAATTTAGAAAGAATATGGGGCTTTCGCAATTAGAACTTGCAAAGTCTATTGGCGTTTCCCGACAGACTATTAACATGATCGAAAATAACAAATATAACCCAACACTAGAGCTCTGTCTTAATCTAGCTAAAGCTCTAGATACGGATCTTAACAGTCTCTTTTGGGATGAAAATCCGAATAGAGATATAAGATAGAAAGAGGTAAATCATGATTAAAGAAACTTTCACTGACAAACTAATTAAACGTTTTTATGGTATCACAGGTCCTTTAGATGAACAAAAGCGCCAACAGGTTGATCGAATGGGTAACATAGCTTTCGTAGTTCTTTTCTTTACCTTACTTTGTGTTAATGGTATTGCCTTTCTTATAGGCTTTAAGTATCCCGAACTTGTAGCTCGTATTTATCCTATCCTCCTCTTGATTATCATTCTGTTAGTTAGCAGCATCCTTACTTATAAGTTAAAGATAAGTGCTGTTAATGCTTTTGACGAGGAAGAACTGACTGAGAAAGAGAAAAAACAACTTAAGCACGTGGGGCTTAAGTCAGGTTTATGCTTTGGGATTAGCATGTTCTTAGGCATGCCCCTAGTTCACTTCTTAGTTGACAATAAAGACTATTTGACAGAATTATTCTCAATCCATAATATGCTATCAGGCATTTTTGAAGCTATCCTTTTTGGGGCTATCATGCAGGGCTTGGTCAATGCTGGTATCAAACAAGCCAAATCTCAAGCTGAGAAAGGTGACCAATAAACTAAAAAGACAAAGAAAAATCCAGGTTTCCCAGCCTGGATTTTTCGCTCGAAAGAAGACTTCTTAGACTTGTATACGCGAAGCCTAAATGTGTCCAGAAAATCGTATCTTAACACATACACTATAACTAACTTAAAAAACACCATATCCCCATATGACATTTCCTTAAATATTGTAACATGTCAGTGGGAAATGACAAGTCGCCCTCTCTCTCATAAACCCTAAAATCCTAATCATAGCCTTTTTTATGCCATTTTACGCAATCGATTGCGTAATTTTGAAAGCGCAAACTTAATGATTTTCTGAAAGTCCTTGCAAATTTTTTGAGACTATGAAAAAAGATAGTGATAAAGCTATCAACTATCTTTCATGAAAATATAATCTATTTTTAGTCTAAATCAAGGTCTTTTAGTTTGACCGAAACGATTTTCGAGACACCTGATTCCTGCATAGTTACCCCATAAATAGAGTCTGCCGCGGACATGGTTCCTTTACGGTGGGTAACTACGATAAACTGACTAGACTTGTCAAAACGATTGAGGTAGTCACCGAAGCGTTTAACATTGGCTTCATCCAAAGCCGCTTCTACTTCGTCTAGGATAACAAATGGAATAGTCTTTACACGAATGATGGCAAAGAGGAGGGCCAGAGCTGACAAAGCCTTTTCACCACCAGACATAAGGTTAAGCGATTGAATTTTCTTACCTGGTGGCTGAACTGAAATTTCTACTCCAGCCTCTAGGAGATTGTCTGAGGTCAAAATCAAGTCAGCTGAACCTCCACCGAACATCTGCGTAAAGGTTTGTTTAAAGCTTTCTCGGATAGCCTCAAAGGTTGCTTTAAAGCGTGATTTCACTTCATCATCCATGTCATTAATGGTATTTAGAAGGAGACTCTTGGCTTCGAGCAAATCATCCTTTTGGCCGTTCAAGAAATCTAGACGTTGCTTAACCTCTTCAAATTGGGCAATAGCATCCACATTGACTGGCCCCAAAGCTTTAATCGAACGCTCAAGACCTTGCAGATTCTGGCGGGTTTGTTCGACATTGTCAAGAGGGCTAGCCTGACCTTTGGCTGCTTCGAGCGTCATCTGATAATCTTCAGCCAACTGAGTCGCAAACTTACGAAGTGATTGACTAATCTGACTTTCACGCTCTTCCAGGCGAGTCTGTTGACGAATCAAATCCTCGTTACGATTGCCAGCTTTTGCCAAACGCTCCTCCAAATCCTCCAACTGACCTTCGTAATCTTGCACCTGAATCTTGGCACGGACAAGAGCTTGTTCCAAATCGTCTTTACGTTGAACAGCCTCTTTATGCTGTGCTTGCAGATGGGGAAGGCGGTCAGTTTGGTCTTCATCAACCTGGTTGTTAAGGAGTGCCTTAAGACTATCCGATTCTTGCATTAACTCAGATAAGTCAGCTTGAAGACGATTGCTCTCTGTCTTCGCAAAACGCAATTCTGCCTGCAAGTCACGTTCCTTCAACTGAAGTTCAGATTGCTTGTCTAGGAGCACCTGTTTTTGTTGACCAAGAGCATCTTTATCTTCCTTAATTGCCTCAATACGGTCGTTAATGGCCTCACGCTTGGATGCAATTTGTGCTAACTCAGCTTTAAGTTGCTCAGCCTTATCTTGCAGATTTGCACCTTCAGATCCCTGAGAATCCTGTTTGAAACTATCTACTAAGGCTTGATTTTTCTCTACATCTGACAAGGCTTGTTGATGTTCTAAGCCTAGTTTTTGCTCTTGCAGACGAGCATTCTCACCATCTACCTTAAGATCTTCTAGCGCTTTCTGTAGAGCCTTACGTTTAACCTTAAGGGCTTCAACTTTGGCTTCACTATCACTTAATTGAGCCTTAATCTGGTTAATTTCAGCAGTCAATGCATCTAGTTCAGGCTTGATAAAGAGACTATTATTTTGTTTGTTGGTACCACCAGCAAAGGCACCACCTGGACGAATCTCAGAGCCATCAAGAGTAACCATACGCACTTGGAAACGAACCGCTCGAGCCGCCTTATTGGCATTGTCAATGGTATCAAAGATTGCCGTAACCCCAAGGAGGTTTTGGAAAATATTAGATAAGCGGTCCTCATAAGTAACCAAATCGGAAGCCATACCTATAAAACCTGGTGCATTGGCAAGACTTTGAGCAAATTGTTCATTAAGTTGACGTGGCTTAATAGTGGTCAAAGGCAAGAAGGTCGCACGTCCCTGACGATTTCGTTTCAAGTAGTCAATCGAACGCTTAGCAGCCGCTTCGTCCTCAACAATAATGTTTTGCCCGCTAGCTCCCATAGCAATCTCAAGAGCCGTCTGATAACGCGTGTCAAAGGTTAAGTGTTCACTGACTGCACCAATAATTCCCTGAATGAATTGGGCATTTTGAAGGACAGCCTTCACCCCTGCATAGAAATTAGAATGATTTTTCTGAATAGATTCTAGACTTTGACGACGAGCATCTTTACTTTTAAGATAATCCATGAGGTCAAACATCTGCTTTTGAGCCTCTTGGTAGTCCTTATCAAGAGCTTGATAAGTCTGAGCCTTTTCTTTGTAGCTAGCTAGGAGGTTTTGAAGACTCTCTTGGGCTGCTTGATAAGCTTTTTGGGCTTCGCTGGCCACTTCCTGAGCGGAGAGCAAATCAGCTTGAGCTTGTTTAAATTCTTCAGCTTGTGCCTCAAGCGCTTGTGTCTGACTGTCCATGTCGTGAGTGACCTGAGTCAAACTGTTGGAAACCTTGGCTTCCTCCTGCATCAGACCAACATAGTCCTCACGTAAACGTTCAATAAGCGTATCTGGGTCATCAGAAAATTGCTCCAGTTCTTTTTGAATAGCGATTAGCTCTTGGGCAAGGCTATCCAACTCAGCATTCAATTCAACTTGGCCTTGATTAACCTTATCAAGTGATGCCTGAGCTTCTTCTTTCAAATGCTCTAACTCACTGAGACGAGCTTCAGTTTCTTCTTTTTTCTCTGAACGCTGCTGACTCTCCATGGTATAAAGATCAATTTGACGCTCAAAGTCACTAATAAGTCGTGTGACATCCACCAAGGTTTGTTGGTCAGAAGAAATTTGTTCTGAAATTTGATGTCGTTTTTGTTTGAGTTCTTGGTTCTCAGTCTCTAGGCGATGGCGTTCCTCATAATAGCTGGTTAATTTTTCCTTGACCTCTGACAAATCCTCTTGGGTCTGGCTCAAGTCAGACTTACCAATTTCAATATCGTGGACCAAAAGATTAAGCTGAGTCTGTCTACGTTCCTCATCTAATTCCAAGTAACGTTTAGCAGTCGCTGCTTGCTTTTCAAGCGGTTTAACCTGACCGTCCAGCTCGTAAATGATATCTTCCAAACGATCAAGGTTATCTTGGGTTTGATTAAGCTTACTTTCCGTTTCTTTCTTACGTGTCTTATATTTAAGAACCCCTGCGGCTTCTTCGAAAATAGCGCGGCGTTCTTCAGGTTTGGCATTAAAAATAGCCTCAACACGACCTTGGGAAATAATAGAAAAAGAATCACGCCCCAGACCGGTATCCATGAAGAGGTCATGAATATCACGCAGACGAACTTTGCGACCATCAATCAAGTAATCATTGTCACCGTTTCGATAAATGTGACGCTCCACACGAATGGTTTCGCCAGCACCCGCGATAAAACCATCACTGTTATCAAGAGTGACTGCCACTTCCGCATAGTTGAGAGCCTTACGAACCTCTGTTCCTGCAAAAATAACGTCAGGCATCTTGCCCCCACGCAAGCTCTTGGCAGATGATTCACCCAGTGCCCAGCGCAGACTCTCTGTAATATTTGATTTTCCCGATCCATTTGGACCTACAACGGCTGTTACTCCCTTGTCAAAGATGACTTGCGTCTTATCCGCAAAGGATTTAAAGCCCTGCATTTCAATTGATTTCAAATACATGCTTAATTTCCTAGTTGTTCAAGGGCAGCCTTTGCCGCTGCCTGTTCAGCTAATTTCTTAGATTTTCCAAGACCTGTGCTGAGTTCCTTACCATCAACAGCTACCTGCATAGTAAATTCTTTGGCATGAGCTGGTCCAGACTCGTCGATAACAGTATAAGTAATATCAACCGTACCATTGACCTGAAGACGCTCTTGCAAGGCTGTCTTATAGTCTGTGACGCGGTCAAAGTTTCCCTTTTCAACCTGAGGAATCATGACCTGATTCAAGAATTTCTCAACAGCAGGCAAGCCTTGATCCAGATAAAGGGCACCGAGGAAGGCCTCCCAGAGGTCACCTAGGATAGTGGCACGTTCACGTCCACCGGATTTTTCTTCCCCTTTACCAAGACGAATATACTGCTCGAATCCGCAAGCCTTTGTAAAACCTGCCAAACTTTCTTCACGAACGATAGTACTACGCATCTTAGACATTTCCCCCTCTGGCTTGTTAGGGTAGCGATTGTAAAGATAAACGGAAATGACTAATTGCAGAGCCGCGTCTCCTAAAAATTCCAAACGTTCATTATGTGAAATGTTTAGGAGGCGGTGCTCATTGGCATATGAGGTATGGGTAAATGCTGTTTCTAAGAGGTCTTTTTGGCTAAAAACAATACCAAAATCCTGCTCAAGTTTTTGTTCAAGTTGATTCATGAAACTTCCTTTCTTTTTAAGCACACTAATTATAATTATATCAAAAAAAAGCTGATTTTCATGATAGAAAACTGCTTTTAGACCCTATATCAGCTTATTTTGTGAGATTTAACCTATTCAACTAAAAAAGCTGAGCAAGCTGCTCAACTTCATTTTCTTAATAATCTGGACGAACAACACCTGTAACTGTCTCACGTGTTGCTTCGACATCTTCTTCAAGGACGACCTTGATGATACGTTTAGCTTCTTCTGAAGTACATGCAACCAATGGCAAACGAAGTGGTCCAACTTCGAAACCAAGATGGTTGAGAACAGCCTTGACAGGTGCAGGACTTGGTACTGAGAAGAGAGCGTTAACTTTAGGAATAAATTTACGTTGGATAGCTGCTGCTGTCTTGAGGTCACTATTTTCAATAGCTTCAAGCATGGCGTGCATCTCATCACCATTTGTATGAGAGGCTACTGAGATAACACCGTTAGCTCCAAGGTTCATAGCGTGGAAGGCATCCCCATCTTCACCGGTATAAACCAAGAAATCTTCTGGTTTATGTTCGATAAGGTAGGCCATATTAGCAAGGCTGGTACATTCTTTAACCCCGATAATATTTGGATGTTCAGCCAAACGAAGCATGGTATCAGGAGCCATTTCAACAACCACACGACCAGGGATGTTGTAGATGATAATTGGCAAATCAGAAGCATCCGCAATAGCTTTGAAGTGTTGGTACATACCTTCTTGTGATGGCTTGTTGTAGTAAGGCACGATAGCAAGACCAGCTGCAAAACCACCAAATTTGGCAACTTCTTTGGCAAACTCGATAGAGTCTCGTGTATCGTTGGTACCGACCCCAGCAATTAATGGCACACGTCCATTAACGATTTTCTGAACAGCCGCAAAGAGTTCCAACTCCTCATCGTGAGTAAGTGTTGGACTTTCAGCTGTTGTCCCCGCCAAAAGAAGAGCTTCTGTATGGTGAGCCAAAAGATGCTCAATCAATTCTGGAAGCGCATCATAATTGATTGAGCCATCTTCGTGGAAAGGTGTAATAAGGGCTGTGATCAGTTTGACATCTCTTAATTGATCAATTGACATAATATTCTCCTTCAACCGTTTTCTAATCCTTTCCATTTTACCATAATTTTGACCAGACAGACAGATAAGTTAACAATTTTCTGAAAACGTGAGGACTGACTATTTCAATATGATAGTCAAAACACAAAAAAACAGAGAGAAGTCTCTCTGCTTTATAGGAATCATAACGCAGTGGTTGATTGGAACTACTCATGTCTGCAGCATTCGTACTTCCTAATCAACTGTGCGGGGGTGGTATAAAAGTCCTGTGGACTTTTATAGCCTAAGCCTTAAATTATAAAAGCGAAGGAGAAATCAAACTCTTCGAGTTACTGATTTCTGTTTCGCTCCCTATTTCAATTCAAATTTCAATTCTGAAGTTGGGCGAACCAAACCACGTTCGTGAAGTGTTTCTGCGATTTGTACTGAGTTCCAAGCGGCACCTTTAAGGAGGTTATCTGAAACAACCCACATGTGGATACCTTTTTCAGCATCCAAGTCTTTACGGATACGTCCGACAAATGTATCACGTGAACCTACAGCATTAACGGCTTGTGGGTAGACTTGGTTAGCAACGTCGTCTTCAAGGACTGCACCTGGGAATTCTGCAATAGCAGCTTTCACTTCGTCAATTGGTGCCACTTCTTTTGTTTCAATGTAAACTGACTCTGAGTGAGCTGACAAGACTGGAATACGTACACATGTTGCTGATACGGCAATGCTATCGTCTTCCATGATTTTCTTAGTTTCGTTTGTCATCTTCATTTCTTCGTAAGTGTAGTCATTTTCAGTGAAGACGTCGATTTGAGCCAAAGCATTGAAGGCGATTGGGAAGTGTTTCTTATCGCCACCACATGGCAAGATTTCAGCTTTAACATCACGTGGGTTAACGCCGTCATTCAAAACTTCTTTCAACTCACGTTGTGTTTCAAGGATTGCTCCCATACCAGCACCTGATACGGCTTGGTAAGTTGACACGATGATACGGTCCAAGCCCCATTTTTGACGAACTGGCTCAAGGGCAACCATCATTTGAATCGTTGAACAGTTAGGGCAAGCGATAATACCGTTGTGAGCATCAAGCGCATGTGCATTGACCTCAGGTACAACCAATGGTACATCTGGGTTTTGACGGAAGTATGATGTATTATCAACGACTACTGCACCTGCTTTAACAGCGTATGGTGCATATTTAGCAGAGGTAGATCCACCAGCTGAGAAAAGTGCAATATCTACACCTTCAAATGCGTCTTCAGTCGTTTCTTCGATAGTCACATCTTGACCTTTAAATTGCAAGACTTTCCCTGCAGAACGTGCAGACGCAAGGTAGCGAATTTTATCGATTGGAAGTGTTGATTCTTCCAACATTTTGATCATTTGAGCACCGACGGCACCTGTAGCACCGACAACAGCAACTGTGTATCCCATAGTAAAACCTCTTTCGGAATTTTCTATCAATTTAGTTTAGTGAATCTATTATACTACGTTTAAGCCCAGTTGAAAAGGGTTAAAAGGCCAAGAATAAAGAAAAAATCCCCTACCAAATGGTAAGGGATAGGAGGCATCTTTCGATGAGAGTAGCAGGTTCACACAACTACTCAAGGTCCGCTCCTGCGTTACAATCTAATGTAGACCTCCTCAGCGCAAAAGGCTCTAAAGAGCCAATCGACTCATCGCATGTTTCTATTCTAGCATATTGAACGACAGAGTCAAGCTCTTGATTTCTATAAATACTTACTTCCCTCACGAATGCTAAGAGATGACATTTGACTAGCATGTTGATCAATAAAAGCCCGAACCCAATCAGGATTTACCTTTGAGTAATTGCGCAAACTCCAACCGATAGCCTTGTTAATGAAAAACTCAGTCTGTCCAAAGTTGTTACAGATAACCTCAGCTAAGAGGTTTGTATCAGTCAATTCTTTACGCATAAGCTGGTGGTCGATGGCAATACGTCTCAACCAAAAATCCTCATCCAGACTCCATTGACGCATGATATTCTTGGTTTCTGGGTAGTGAAAAGTAATCTCCCCGATGATACGGTCCAACTGATCTATACTGTCCCACCATGATTTGGTTTGAGCCAATTCCTTTAGCTTTGGAAAATCTTCAGGTCTAAGCTCCTTCTTCTTTTTATCCAGATAATCCATAGCAATATATTGAAACTCACGGTAAGGTTGCTGCCAACACTCTTCCACAAAAGTCCAATCAATTGGATGTTTTATGAAAGGCTTAAAAAACTCTCTTTCAATCTTTTTGAGAATTGGTTTTTGAACGCCAAGAAAGCTGAATTTATTTTTCATATAAGCTTCCATTGCTGGGACTTTCGTTGGATTAGCTTGGTCTTCTAACAATTTCAAAAGAATTTTTGTATCCATATGATTCCTCCTTTTTTACATCAAAGGTCCAATCAAAGAAAAGAGATAGCCACATAGACGATGAGCTAAAGGCATTTTTGATAAACTTTCCAATGTCACTTCCTCTGAAAGAGCCTGAGTTTTCTCAAAATCTTGTTCAATCTTAATCACTTCCAAATTTTTATAGAGATAAACCCCGTCTTCAAAATTTTGATAGAGACTTCGGTAGTCTGTATTAATGGTACCTACCACAGCTTGTTGACCATCAGAAACATAAACTTTAGCATGGACAAAGCCTGGGGTATAGCGGAAAATACGGACGCCAGCATCCAAGAGGGCTTTAAAATAGGTCGTCGCAATATCAAAGGCATACTGTTTATCTGGAATTCCTGGCATAATGATACGAACATCCACACCTCGTCTGGCCGCAAAGGTCATGGCCCGAACCAATTCGTCATCCAAAATCAGATAAGGCGTCATGATATAGACATAATTAGTTGATGTATTTAGAAGATGTAAATAAACATTTTCGGCAACCTTGTGGTAGGTCAGCGGTGAATTGCCATAAGGGAGTACAAAGCCTTGACTCTTTCTTTGTTGAGGTTTTTCTTGTAGATAGTACTCCACATCCGTTTTATCCTCTATTCCAGTCACTGTCCACATGGTCAAAAAGAGAGCTTTTAGCGTTTGAACTGCTGAACCATCTAAACGAAGGGCTGTGTCCTTCCAATGACCAAAGCGTTCTCGTTTATTAACATACTCGTCAGCGATATTAACGCCACCAGTATAAGCAACTTGACCATCAATCACTGTAATCTTTCGATGGTCTCGGTAATTGTAATAGGTTGATAGAACGGGTTTGACTGGTGAGAAGGCCTGGGCTTTAATGCCAACCTTGTGTAGTCGCTCAATATAATCGTAGGACAAGGTAGTCATCTCATTCATCCCATCAAACATGACACGAACGTCCAGACCTGCCTTGGCCTTCTCCTCTAAAATTGTTAAAATCTCGCCCCACATGATTCCTTCGTCAATGATGAAATATTCCATGAAGATATAACTCTCCGCCTTTTTCAAATCCTCCAACAAGGCTGGAAGCATGTCATCTCCAAGTGGAAAATAGGTAACCTCTGTGTTTCTGTAGATAGGAAACTGTGCTGGACTATGCTCCAAAAAATAAGCTAATTTCTGTAATTGGCGATCACTTTGGGATAAATAATCAGCAACTTCTGGATTGGTGCTTAAATGGTCGGATGCCTGCACTGTAGCATCCTCAAGCCGTTTCTTCAAGCGTCTGACACCCAAATCAGCCAGTGAAAAGTAAAGCAGAGCCGTCCCAAAAATTGGAAAGAGGGCAATGATAATCATCCAGGACAGTTTGGAACGAGAATCCATGGAACGATTGAGCAAGTAAAAGAAGGTAAAGACACTCAACAAGTGTTCCCATAAGATAATGGATGGGAAATGCTCTTGTAGGCTGAGATATGAAAAGACAAGAAAGGCCAATTCCAGTAAGAAGAACAGGAGGATGGGAACCTTTCGGTTAAGTAGAATTTTGCCCCATCTGGAGGGCTTTTGGGGTAACAGTCTAGCACTTTGTTCTTGAGTCATATAGGCTCCTTTCGTGTAGGGGAGACCATTACAACTTTCCGGTCTCCTTCAGTAATTTTATTAGTATCGTTTTAGCCTATGAAAAAGGCAGGAATAATTAGCTATTGCAATTTAGAATTGGCGTGGTTTCTACTGTATTTTCCTGACAGGGCCATCTATGGTCTTTTGCATCCAGACGATATCATGCCATTTGTTAAACTTATAGCCAATCTTTGGGAAATGAGCCACTTGAACATAGCCCCGCTTTTCATGCATGGAAATGCTCGCTTCGTTCGGAACAGCGATACAAGCCAGAAAGCGTAAGTAGCCTCGTGCTTGCAACTCCTCTTCTAAGGCCGTATAAAGGGCCGATCCAATCCCTTGTCCACGCGCCTCTTTGGCTACATAAATAGACAATTCAGTGGTCCAATCATAGGCTGTACGAG
Source organism: Streptococcus sp. HMSC065H07 (assembly GCF_001837325.1). Classification (NCBI taxonomy): domain Bacteria; kingdom Bacillati; phylum Bacillota; class Bacilli; order Lactobacillales; family Streptococcaceae; genus Streptococcus; species Streptococcus sp. HMSC065H07. The sequence goes on along the minus strand of NZ_KV832032.1, from coordinate 3,262 downwards.
CATAATAGGTTGAGGCATAAGCATAGCCTAGCACTTGGCCATTCTCTTCCGCTACTAAATAGGGGTATTTTTCAAGCGTCTTGCAAATGCGTTTTTCAAACTCTTGAACACTGGGAACCTCATATTCAAAGGTAAAAGCTGTCTTCTCGACATAGGGTGTATAGATGGCCTGGATAGCTTGTGCATCTGACAAGCTGGCTGGACGAATGGTTAACATCATTTTCTCCTTCGACTTCATTATCTTTATTTTAAACTATAAAAAAAGAGGGCTCAACCCTCTTATAACAAGTCTTGTCACTACATCAATGGCGCAACTAATCTGGTCAATAAGCCCAAGCACTTCTGGTGAAATGGTCGATTTTTAACATCAGTCATGCTGACTCGATGACACTTGGCCATTGTCGCTTGGAAATCTTCCTCAATACCAACCACTGATGACGTCCTGTAAAGATAGGTCGCACACTCAAAGTGGTGATAAAGACTGCGGTAATCCAAATTAATCGTTCCGACAACAGCCCTACTATTGTCACTCACAAATACCTTTGCATGAACAAATCCAGGAGTGTACTCATAGATTTTTACGCCGGATGCCAAAAGTGTTGGGTAGTAAGTCTTAGCGAGGTAGTAAGCTGACTTTTTATCAGGAATACCAGGCATGATGATACTGACGTCTACCCCACGCTCGGCCGCAAATTTCAAAGCATGTAGTAACTCACCATCTAAAATAAGATAAGGCGTCATGATGTGAACAAAATCACGCGCATGGTTAAGGATGTCAATATAGACATTCTCACCAACTTTATCCTTGTCCAATGGAATATCTCCATAAGGAACAACAAAGCCAGGGGTATCAAAGACCTTATGTTCAACCATATACGGCGTAACATCTAAGGTTTCGTTAGAATAGGTCCACATCTGAAGAAAGAGAACTAAAAAAGTATCAACCGCTGGGCCCTCCAGCATCAAGGCAGTATCTTTCCAATGACCGAAACGCTCAATCTTGTTGATATACTCGTCAGCTAAATTAACCCCGCCTGTGAAAGCAACCTTACCATCAATCAGCAAGATTTTTCTATGGTCACGATAGTTGTAATAGGTCGACAAGAAAGGCGTTACAGAGGCAAAAACACGAGATTGAATCCCAATTCTCTCCAAACGTTTCTTATAGTCGAAACTTAAGGTTGAAAATTCATTCATTCCGTCATATAGGACTCGCACTTCCACCCCTTCTTGAACCTTTTGTTTCAAGATTGCTAGGATTTCACCCCACATTTCACCTTCACCAATAATGAAATATTCCAAGAAAATGTACTTCTCCGCTTTAAGAAGTTGCTTCTTCATTTCCTCAAACTTGGCTTCACCACTTGGGAAATAGGTCGTCTTCGTGTGACGATAAACTGGAAAGGAACCGTTCACATTTTCAAGATATTGGACCAAGTTATAGTTGCTGGTGTGACGCTGTTTAAGCTCTTCGAGGGCCTGATTATCTTGTTTCAGAATACCAGAACTGCGGTCAATATTGCTCTGAATAGCACGCTTCATCCCTGTGTAACCTATATCAAGTTTCGTATAAGCCAAGAGCAAGGTTCCGATAATTGGAAAAGGCAAGACTATCAGGAGCCAAGTATTGACGGCTGTTGATTCCATATCACTTTGAAAGAGATAAATAATGGCCAGAATACGAAGGACTACTTCTGTAACTTGCAGGTGTATCCTATATTGATGCAACCAGAGGTAAGACATGGCCACAACAACAAGCTGCAGTAAGATGATCAAGAAGATAATCGTAGCACGACTAAAGATTCCACGAAGAAAGCCGCGACGACTCTTATCATAAAGACGTTCAATTTTAGCTTCGTTTTTGATAGCATGACTCCTTTCCCTTTTTAATTAATCTTATTATAACAAAATTTGTAAAATTAAGCTAGACAGAAAAAGCCATCTAGGCTAGTCTCAGATAAACACCACATTTATCTGAAAGGAACTAACATATAGGACGAAATGGATTACCGAAACAAATGGATTTTACGAATGTTTCTCAAAATTATGAGGCTGGGACAAAAGTCCTAGCCTCTCAATTTGTCTTTGGATTGTCGAGAAAGACGCAGTGGTTGAGTGGGCTCTACTACGCTGATTTCATCAGCTTTTACAGCCCTACTCAACTGTGCGGAGGTGGGACGACGAAATCGAATTCTAACGAATTACCGATTTCTGTCCCACTCTCAAGAAATAGAATTCCTAGGAAATCATTGAATTATCAATCACCCTACCAAGTTTTTCTGAGTTACTTGAAAAGTCTAACTTAATTTGACAATTTAGGTCCCAATTTGTAAAATTAAGCTAGACAGAAAAAGCCTATGTTAGGCTCAGATAAACACCACATTTGTCTGAAAGGAACTAACATAAATGACCTATACTCATCTTACCACAAACGAGCTTGTAACGATAGAGGCTTACTATCAAGAAAACATAATAAAAATTAATATAAAAAGTGTCTAAAATACATATTTAAACACTTTTTGTATGCTATAATTTTCATTAACACTATAACAAAGGAGAACCAAATGAAACGTTTAAATACTCTATTTCATATTATAAAAGTTACAGGATTTAATCAATTTTTGATAAGTTTTGTAAGTTTTATTTTTATTTCAGGAGGAATACTTTTATTAGTTGAACCTCAAATAAGTAATTACTGGGATGGACTATGGTATGCTTTTGTCACATCAACAACAGTAGGTTACGGAGATATACTAGCTACTACTCTAATCGGACGTATTACTAGCGTCTTTTTAACTGTATATGGACTTATTTTTTTTGGATGCTTATCAGCCGTAATTGTCAATTACTACAGCAAATTAAATACACCTAATAATAAAACTGACTAACATATTTCTTAGTTACTGTAAAAAATAATTCTTTCTCTGCCAATTCCAAACGGCTACAATTTCCTGACCTCGCGATACTTCTTGACTATCCTCTCCAGTCTGAACAAGATTACCATCTTCGACATCATCTAAGTCTAATTCTTTCTTGATAGTCTTGAAGAGTTTGCCAAATCCAATCTGTCGTTTCCGATAAAGTCCCTCAAACAAATCACCCGTTATCCGTTCTTTCGTCTCTTCAGACAAGACAATCACTTGTTTGTCATTCTCTTTCTCGACATCAAATGGATTTTACTAATATTTCTCAAAATTATGAGGCTGGGACAAAAGTCCTAGCCTCTTTATTGTTTTTGGATTGTCGAGCAAGACGCAGTGGT